>NZ_CEEDDH010000007.1:0-247692 GCF_979253165.1 Pseudomonas sp. AC083 | reverse complement strand
GGAGGCGAATTCTACAGCGTTAATCGCTGCTGTCAACACCTCTTTTTCTCCGCTTTCGACCGAGAAGATCGAACCGTCAAAAGAGCTGCACATCACTGCTCTTTTAACTCCTTCCAGCCTTCGATGATCTGAAGCAAACCGTTATCGAAAACTGCGTAACTCATTGAATCTCAAGGAGTTTTCCGTTTCGACTGCGCCGGAAGTGGGGCGAATTATAGACCTCTGGAATCTGCCGTCAACACCTATTTTCATATTTCTGTCATATCGGTCAAAAAGCCCCGAAAACGCGAAGGCCGACCTGAAAGGTCGGCCTTCTGCACATCCAGCTACTTATAAGCTAGGGAATGCGAACTGCGAAGCTTCATGGCTCGCACGTTGCGGCCAGCGCTGGGTGATCGCCTTGCGACGAGTGTAGAAGCGCACGCCATCCGGACCATACGCATGCAGGTCGCCAAACAGCGAACGCTTCCAGCCGCCGAAGCTGTGATAAGCCACCGGCACCGGCAGCGGTACGTTGACGCCGACCATGCCGACTTCGATCTCGTCGCAAAACAGCCGCGCCGCTTCGCCGTCACGGGTGAAGATGCAGGTGCCGTTGCCGTATTCGTGATCATTGATCAGTTGCATCGCCTCTTCCAGGCTGTTCACCCGCACCACGCACAGCACCGGCCCGAAGATCTCTTCTTTATAGATGCGCATCTCTGGAGTGACGTTGTCGAACAGGCAGCCACCGAGGAAGAAGCCTTCTTCATGCCCGGCAACGCTCAGACCACGACCATCGACCACCAAGGTCGCGCCCGCCGCCACACCGTCGTCTACATAACCGCTGACCTTGTCACGCGCCTGACCGGTAACCAACGGCCCCATGTCCAGACCGCACGAGGTACCCGCGCCGATTTTCAGCGCTTTGATCTGAGGGACCAGTTTCGCCACCAGCGCGTCCGCGACCTGATCGCCAACACACACGGCAACCGAGATGGCCATGCAGCGTTCGCCGCAGGAACCGTAGGCCGCGCCCATCAGTGCACTGACTGCATTGTCCAGATCGGCATCCGGCATCAACACCGCGTGGTTCTTCGCGCCGCCCAGTGCCTGAACGCGTTTGCCGCGCTTGGTGCCTTCGGCGTAAATGTATTCGGCAATCGGCGTCGAACCGACGAAGCTCAGCGCTTTGACTTCCGGCGCTTCGATCAACGCGTCCACCGCCGTCTTGTCACCATGGACCACACTCATCACACCTTTCGGCAAACCGGCTTCCAGCAGCAACTGAGCGATCAGCAGCGTTGAGCTTGGATCGCGCTCGGATGGCTTGAGGATGAAGCAGTTGCCACAGACGATCGCCAGCGGGTACATCCACAGCGGCACCATGGCCGGGAAGTTGAACGGGGTGATACCAGCCACAATCCCCAACGGCTGGAAGTCCGACCAGGCGTCGATGTTCGGGCCGACGTTGCGGCTGTACTCGCCCTTGAGGATTTCCGGGGCGGCGCAGGCGAACTCGACGTTCTCGATACCGCGCTTCAATTCACCGGCGGCGTCTTCCAGGGTCTTGCCGTGCTCTTCGCTGATCAGTTGCGAGATGCGCGCCTCGTTCTGCTCAAGCAGTTGCTTGAAACGGAACATCACTTGGGCGCGTTTGGCCGGCGGCGTGTTGCGCCAGGCCGGAAACGCAGCCTTGGCGGCATCAATGGCTTTCTGAATGGTGGCCTGGCTGGCCAGTGGCAGTTTATGAATTGCCTGACCGGTAGACGGGTTGAACACATCTACCGCGCGACCGGTTTCGGTTACCAGTTCGCCATTGATCAAATGCGGGATAACACTCATCGAACACTCCTGAATTCTGGTCAGCAGGCGCCGTGAGAGGCGCCCGCACTTTTGTACATATATAGAGGGAAAAATCAGTCGAGCTTGTTCAGCACTTCGCCGACCGCGTCGAACAAACGATCGAGGTCTTGCGGCTTGCTGTTGAAGGTTGGGCCAAATTGCAGAGTGTCGCCGCCGAAGCGCACGTAGAACCCGGCTTTCCACAGGGCCATGCCCGCTTCGAACGGACGCACGATGGCGTCGCCGTCACGCCCGGCAATCTGGATCGCGCCGGCCAAGCCGTAGTTACGGATGTCGATGACGTTCTTCGAGCCTTTCAGGCCGTGCAACGCGTTCTCGAAATGCGGCGCGACTTCGGCGACGCTCTGCACCAGGTTTTCCTTTTGCAGCAGATCGAGTGCCGCAAGACCGGCGGCACAGGCCACCGGGTGCGCCGAATAGGTGTAGCCATGGGGGAATTCCACGGCGTATTCCGGCGTCGGCTGGTTCATGAAGGTCTGGTAGATCTCGGAGCTGGCAATCACCGCGCCCATCGGAATCGCGCCGTTGGTGACTTGTTTGGCGATGCACATCAGGTCCGGGGTCACGCCGAAGCTCTCGGCGCCGAACATCGAACCGGTGCGGCCGAAACCGGTGATCACTTCGTCGAACACCAGCAGGATGTTGTGCTGATCGCAGATCTCGCGCAGACGCTTGAGGTAACCCTGCGGCGGAACCAATACCCCGGCAGAGCCGGCCATCGGTTCAACGAACACCGCAGCGATGTTGGAAGCGTCGTGCAATTCGACCAACTTGAGCAGCTCATCGGCCAAAGCAATACCGCCCTGCTCCGGCATGCCGCGGGAAAACGCGTTGCTCGCCAGCAGTGTGTGCGGCAGGTGATCGACATCCATCATCGCCTGACCGAACAGCTTGCGGTTGCCGTTGACGCCACCGAGGCTGGTGCCGGCGATGTTCACGCCGTGGTAACCACGGGCGCGGCCGATCATTTTGGTCTTGGTCGCCTGGCCTTTCAGGCGCCAATAGGCACGGACCATTTTCACCGCGGTATCGGCGCATTCGGAACCGGAGTCGGTGAAGAACACGTGGTTCAGGTTGCCCGGGGTCAGTTCGGTGATTTTCTCTGCCAGCTGGAACGACAACGGATGGCCGTACTGGAAGCCCGGCGAGTAATCGAGGGTGCCCAGTTGTTTCGAAACGGCTTCCTGAATTTCCTTGCGGGTGTGCCCGGCGCCGCAGGTCCACAGACCGGACAGCGAGTCGTAGATCTTGCGGCCCTTGTCGTCGAACAGCCAGCTGCCTTCAGCGCCGACGATCAGACGCGGGTCGCGCTGAAAGTTGCGGTTGGCGGTGTACGGCATCCAGTGCGCGTCCAGCTTCAGTTGACTGGCCAGTGGCGACGGCGCGTTTTCAGGCATGTTCATCGGGCAAAACCTCGCAGGGCATAAGCGTCAGGGAGATGGAAAGCGTTGTTGCAGCTAAATTGCCACGGCGATAAAGTCGGTGAAATCCAACTCTTCTAACCTTCAGTTAGATCATTGCTAAACAAAGAGAACAAAAAATGAGCAGCCGCCGCGCCGATCCATTGGCCCAGGTCAGTGATTTTGATATTCGCCTGCTGCGGATTTTTCGCAGTGTCGTGGAGTGTGGCGGCTTCTCCGCAGCGGAAACCGTGCTCGGCATCGGCCGCTCGGCGATCAGCCAACAGATGAGCGATCTGGAGCAGCGCCTCGGCTTGCGCTTGTGTCAGCGTGGCCGGGCCGGATTTTCCCTGACAGAGGAAGGTCGTGAGGTGTATCAATCAGCGCTGCAATTGTTGAGTGCGCTGGAGAGTTTCCGCACTGAGGTCAACGGCCTGCACCAACACCTGCGCGGCGAGCTGATCATCGGCCTCACCGACAACCTCGTCACCCTGCCGCACATGCGCATCACCCACGCCCTCGCGCAGTTAAAAGAACGCGGGCCGGATGTGCAGATCCAGATTCGCATGATTGCACCAAACGAAGTTGAACAAGGTGTGCTCGACGGGCGCCTGCACGTTGGCGTGGTGCCGCAGGCCAGCGCCTTGTCAGGACTGGAATATCAGCCGTTGTACAGCGAGCGCTCACTGCTGTATTGCGCGGTGGGTCATCCGCTGTTTTATGTCGACGACAAGCAACTCGATGATCAACGCCTCGACAGTCAGGACGCGATTGCGCCAACCTTTCGTTTGCCGGCGGAGATTCAGGCGCATTATCAGGCGCTCAACTGCACCGCCAGTGCCTCTGACCGTGAGGGCATGGCGTTTCTGATTCTGACCGGGCGCTACATCGGTTACCTGCCGGATCACTACGCCAATCTTTGGGTACAGCAGGGGCGCTTGCGTGCGCTCAAGGCCGGCACGCGTTTTTACGATTTGAGTCTGGCATCGGTCACGCGCAAGGGGCGGCGCCCTCATTTGGTGCTGGAAAGTTTCCTCGAGAGTCTGGCCGCGACGCGATAGATAAGCGCGCAGAGCCCAGCCCGGCTGGGCCTCATCGACAAAATCCAGAAATAACCTGAGCAAGTGGACAGGTTTTTGCAGAGAAGGGGTAACTCTCCTTCAAGAAGCCAAAGCCATGCAGCCAGATTCCGACTCGTCCAGTGAACTGATCTACGGCCTCAACGACCGCCCCAAACCACTCGCCGCCATTCTCGCCGCACTGCAACACGTGCTCGCCAGTTTCGTAGGCATCATCACCCCGCCACTGGTGATCGGTTCCGCGCTCGGGCTGACCGCGCATCTACCGTACCTGATCAGCATGGCGCTGATGGTCTCGGGCGTCGGCACTTTTATCCAGGCGCGGCGACCGTTCGGCATTGGCGCGGGGATGATCTGTCTGCAAGGCACCAGTTTCGCGTTTCTCGGTGCGGTGCTGTCGGCCGGGTTTCTGGTCAAGCAGCGCGGCGGCAGCCCGGAAGATATCCTGGCGATGATTTTCGGCGTGTGCTTTTTCGGCGCAATCGTGCAGATCGTGCTCAGCCGTTTCATCGGTCAGTTGCGCCGAGTGGTGACACCGCTGGTGACCGGCATCGTCATCACGCTGATCGGCATCAGCCTGATCAAGGTCGGCATCACCGATCTGGGTGGCGGCTTCAACGCGCCGGACTTCGGCGCGCCGGGCAATCTGGCCTTGGGCGTGTTTGTGTTGCTGACGATCATTCTGCTCAACCGCTCGAATACGCCATGGGTGCGACTGTCGGCGATCATCATCGGACTGGTGCTCGGCAGCCTCGCGGCGTGGTTCAGCGGGAAACTGGTGCCGCAGCCGCTACCTGACTTGCCGCTGGTGAGTTTTCCTACGCCGTTCAAGTTCGGCTTCAGCTTCGACTGGACCGCTTTCCTGCCGGTGGCGCTGATTTATCTGATCAGCACCATCGAAACCGTCGGCGACCTCACCGCCAATTGCATGCTTGCCCGCCAACCGATCAGCGGTCCTTCTTATATAAGCCGCTTGCGCGGTGGCGTGCTCGGTGATGGTGTCAGTTGCATGATCGCGGCGACTTTCAGCGCTTTCCCCAACACAACGTTCGCGCAGAACAACGGCGTGATCCAATTGACCGGCGTTGCCAGCCGCTACGTCGGCCTGTACATCGGCGCGATCCTGTTCTGCCTCGGCCTGTTCCCGATGATCGGCGCGGTGCTGCAACAGATCCCGAAACCGGTGCTGGGCGGTGCGACGCTGGTGATGTTCGGCGCAGTGGCGGCGGCGGGGGTGCGCATTCTCGCGCAGTCGCCGCTGGACCGGCGCAGCATGTTGATCATCGCCACTTCGTTCGGCGTCGGCCTCGGCATCGCCGCGCAACCGAACCTGCTGCACCTGCTGCCGAAACTGGTGCAGAACCTGTTCGACTCGGCGATCACCAGCGGCGGGCTGACGGCAATCGTCCTGTGTCTGTTGTTGCCGGAAGGCAAAACCGCTGAGACAAAAAGCCCCGCGTCATTGAACAAGATCGAACAGGCGTAACTGTTTTTCCGCGCCAGGACTTGTCGTATGCCTGTGGGTGCGCTATCAACGCAACTGGTTGCACCCACAGACAATCCCGGAAGTGCCTATGACCTTTGAAGTCCCAGCCCACGGCGGCAAACCCGCCAGCCGCATTCGTCAGAAGAACGAAGAGACCATTCTCAAAGCCGCCGAAGACGAGTTCGCCCGTCACGGGTTCAAAGGCACCAGCATGAACACCATCGCGCAGAATGCCGGGCTGCCCAAGGCCAACCTGCATTACTACTTCACCAACAAGCTCGGTTTGTATGTGGCGGTGCTGAGCAACATCATCGAGTTGTGGGACAGCACCTTCAACACCCTCACTGCCGAGGATGACCCGGCCGAAGCGCTGACCCGCTACATCCGCGCGAAGATGGAATTCTCCCGGCGCCAGCCACAGGCCTCGCGAATCTTTGCCATGGAAGTGATCAGCGGCGGCGAATGCCTGAGCGAATATTTCAATCAGGATTACCGCACCTGGTTCACCGGGCGCGCGGCGGTGTTTCAGGCATGGATCGATGCGGGCAAAATGGACCCGGTCGATCCGGTGCACCTGATCTTCCTGCTGTGGGGCAGCACCCAGCATTACGCCGACTTCGCCACGCAGATCTGCCGCGTCACCGGGCGCAGCAAGTTGACCAAGCAGGACATGGAAGACGCCGGCAACAACCTGATCCGCATCATTCTCAAAGGCTGCGGCCTCACTTCCTCTCTATAAGACGTCTATGCCTTTCACCCTCAGCGGTTTTTGCGAGTACCGCGAAGAGATTCGCAAAAGCCGCTTCATCACTCTGGCGACGCCGATCAGCAGCCCCGCCGATGCGCAGGCGTTTTTCGAGCAGCACAGCGATTTGAATGCCACGCACAATTGCTGGGCGTGGAAACTCGGCGCGCAATACCGCAGCACTGACGACGGCGAGCCGGGCGGCACGGCCGGGCGCCCTATTCTGGCGGCGATCGAGGCGCAGGACTGCGATCAGGTCGCGGTGCTGGTGATTCGCTGGTACGGCGGCATTCAACTGGGGACCGGCGGTTTGGCCCGAGCCTATGGCGGTGGCGCCAACAAGTGCCTGCAAGCGGCGGACAAAATCGAGCTGATCAGCCGCGTACCGCTGAGTTGCGCCTGCGGATTTGCCGAGTTGGCGCTGGTGAAGTTGCGCGTGGCCGATCTCGGTGGCTTGGTGGTGGAGGAGAACTTCACGGCCAATGGTGTTGAGTTGAAGCTGGCGGTGGGGGAAGCGCAGATCGAAGTGCTGCAAAGTCAGTTGGCGGATCTGAGCCGTGGGCGGATTTTGTTGCAGCGTTGAGGGTGGAAGATCAAAAGATCGCAGCCTTCGGCAGCTCCTCCAGGGGATCGCATTCCAATTGTAGGAGCTGCGGAACGCTGCGATCTTTTTGGGGCACTCCGTGAATTCCGGTTTCCGCCGACTTGCCCACATGGGCTGTGCACCCGACTGTGGATAACCTGAGCACACACCGCTGTAACCCTTCTGTCATGCGGCTTTGCGCGATTTGTTCAATTTTCGTTCAATTGACCCGACGAAAGGGAAATCCAGCGTAAAAACAAACAGTTACCTTCGTTTATGACCATTAGAACAAAGCATCGCAGTGCTTATGCCCACCCTCGGCGCTTGCGCACAATTACTGTGGAGCAACCTGTGGATAAGCCGTTCATGACCGCCGCAGCCGCTGGATCTGTCTGGCTCCCAGGCAGTTGCTCGTTTTTTAACCAACTGCAAGCGGGCAAAACTGGAGCCTGTTCAATGGCTTTGCGCTGAATTGGTGCTCGAGAGAAAGACAAAATGCCCGCCGATGCGCTGCTGTCGGCACTTGCGGACTGGCTCCGCAAGCGTTCCTGACTCAATGGCCAGGAAATTGCTTTATCCACAGGCACAACTCCAAGTCAGTCGAGCCTGTCATGTCCATCGCCCCTTCCCCGCCGCGCCTGCAACTGCGCCAGATCAGCAAACGCTACCCCGGTTGTCTGGCCAACGACGCCATCGACCTGAGCATCGCGCCGGGTGAGATCCATGCCCTGCTCGGTGAAAACGGCGCGGGCAAAAGTACGTTGATGAAGATCATTTACGGGGTCACCCAGTGCGACAGCGGTGAAATGCTCTGGGAGGGGCAGCGCGTGCAGATGCGCAACCCGGCGCAGGCGCGGCAGTTGGGCGTTGGCATGGTGTTCCAGCATTTCTCGCTGTTCGAAACCCTCAGCGTCGCGCAGAACATTGCCCTGGCGATGGGCGCGGCGGCCGGCACGCCGAAGCAACTGGAGCCGAAGATTCGCGAAGTCTCGCGGCGTTACGGCATGGCGCTGGAGCCGGAGCGACTTGTCCACAGCCTGTCGATCGGCGAGCGCCAGCGGGTGGAAATCATCCGTTGCCTGATGCAGGACATCCGCCTGCTGATTCTCGACGAGCCGACCTCAGTACTGACGCCGCAAGAGGCGGACGAATTGTTCATCACCCTGCGGCGCCTCGCCGATGAGGGCTGCAGCATTCTGTTTATCAGCCACAAGCTCGGTGAAGTGCGCGCCTTGTGCCATAGCGCCACGGTGCTGCGCGGCGGCCGGGTTGCCGGGCATTGCGAGCCCGCCGAATGTTCGGACCAGCAACTGGCGCAAATGATGGTCGGTGAAGCGGCGGCTTTGATTGGCGAGTATCCGAAGGTCAGCGGTGGCGCGGCGTTTCTGCAGGTGCAGGGTTTGAGCTGGCACAACCCGGATCCGTTCGGTTGCTCGTTGACCGACATCGACCTGCAAGTGCGCAGCGGCGAAATCGTCGGCATCGCCGGGGTCGCGGGCAATGGTCAGGATGAGCTGCTCGCCCTGCTCAGCGGCGAGCAGCCCTTGCCTCGTGCGCAAGCGGCGACCCTGCGCTTCGCAGATAGAAACGTCGCTGACCTGCGCCCGGATGCGCGGCGCAAACTCGGTCTGGCCTTCGTGCCGGCCGAACGCCTCGGCCACGGCGCGGTGCCGGAGTTGAGTCTGGCCGATAACGCCCTGCTCAGTGCTTTCCAGCACGGACTGGTCAGCCACGGGTTGATTCAACGCGGCAAAGTCGAAGCGCTCGCGCAGCAGATCATCCAGCGTTTCGGCGTGAAGACCCCGGACACGCAAACGGCTGCGCGCAGCCTGTCCGGCGGCAACTTGCAGAAATTCATCCTCGGCCGGGAAATTCTTCAGCAACCGAAACTGCTGATCGCCGCGCACCCGACCTGGGGCGTCGACGTTGGCGCCGCCGCCACCATCCATCGCGCCTTGATCGCCCTGCGCGATGCCGGCGCGGCGATTCTGGTGATTTCCGAAGACCTCGATGAGCTGTTCCAGATCAGCGATCGCCTCGGCGCGCTGTGCGGCGGGCGTCTGTCGGCACTGCAAGACACCAGCGCTACACAACTGAGCGATGTCGGCGCGTGGATGGCCGGCCAGTTCGATCACTCACCTCGCGCCGCCTCGGTTTAACGGAGTTCCAACCATGCTGCTTTCTCTCGAACCCCGTGGCCAGCAATCGCGCCTGATGCTGTGGTGCTCGCCGTTATTGGCGGCGGCCCTGACCCTCGGCTGCGGCTCGCTGTTGTTCATCGCGCTGGGCCACGACCCACTGCAAACCTTGCACACACTGCTGATCGCACCGGTCAGCGATTTGTATGGCGTGTCTGAATTGCTGGTCAAGGCGCTGCCGATTCTGCTCTGCGCACTGGGCCTGGCCGTGGCCTATCAGGCGCGGATCTGGAACATCGGCGCCGAAGGCCAGCTGCTTCTCGGCGCACTGGCCGGCAGTGCTCTGGCGGTGAACATTATTGGTATGCAAAGTCGCTGGGCGCTGGTGCTGATTCTGCTGACGGGGACGCTGGCGGGCGCCGCATGGGCCGGGCTCACCGCATGGCTGCGCACGCGCTTCAATGCCAACGAAATCCTCACCAGCATCATGCTCAACTACATCGCGCTGAACCTGCTGCTGTTCTGCGTGCACGGGCCGTTGAAGGATCCGGCGGGCTTCAATTTTCCCGAGTCGGCGATGTTCGGCGACGCCAGTCGTTTGCCGCTGCTGCTGGAGGACGGCCGCGTGCATGCCGGCGTGTATTTCGCCCTGCTCGCGCTGGTTGCGGTGTGGGTGTTGTTGCAGAAAAGCTTTATCGGCTTCCAGATCAAAGTGCTCGGGCTGGACAAACGTGCGGCAGGTTTTGTCGGCTTTCGCGAGAAGCGCCTGATCTGGCTGGCGCTGTTGATCAGCGGTGGTCTGGCCGGGCTCGCCGGGGTCTGCGAAGTGACCGGGCCGATCGGCCAACTGGTGCCCCAAGTGTCGCCGGGCTATGGCTACGCAGCGATCACCGTGGCGTTCCTCGGACGGTTGAATCCGCTTGGCATTCTGTTCTCCAGTCTGCTCATGGCGCTGCTGTACATCGGCGGCGAGAGCGCGCAGATGTCGCTCAATCTGCCGCAAGCGATCACCCAATTGTTCCAGGGCATGATGCTGTTTTTCCTGCTCGCCTGTGACGTGCTGATTCTCTATCGGCCACGCCTGAAACTGCGCTGGACCCGGCGCGCCTCGACCCCTGCCGTAACCGCCGGAGCGCTGTGATGGATATCGATCTTTTGAGCAATATTTTCTACGCGATGGTCCGCTGCGGCACGCCGCTGCTGCTGGTGGCATTGGGTGAGTTGATCTGCGAGAAAAGCGGCGTCCTCAACCTCGGCCAGGAAGGCATGATGCTGTTCGGTGCGGTGATCGGTTTTATCGTCGCGCTGAACAGCGGCAACCTGTGGCTGGGTGTGCTGCTGGCGATGTTGGCCGGGATGTTGTTGTCGTCACTGTTTGCTCTGGTCGCGCTGGTGTTCAACGCCAATCAGGTGGCCACCGGTTTGGCGCTGACGATCTTCGGCGTGGGCCTGTCGACATTTGTCGGCGCGGCCTGGGTGGGTAAGCCGCTGGCGGGTTTCGAGCCTTTGGCGATTCCGTATCTGAGTGAGATCCCGCTGATCGGGCGGATGCTGTTTGCCCAGGATCTGCTGGTGTATCTGTCGTTCGCCCTGTTTGCGCTGGTGGCGTGGGTGATCATCAAAAGTCGTGTCGGCCTGATCATTCAAGCGGTCGGTGAAAACCCGGATGCGGCCAGCGCCATGGGCTTGCCGGTGCTGACCGTACGCACCTTGGCGGTGTTGTTCGGCGGAGCAATGGCCGGGCTGGCCGGGGCCTATCTATCGTTGGCCTACACACCGATGTGGGCAGAGAACATGACCGCCGGGCGCGGCTGGATCGCTCTAGCGCTGGTGGTGTTTGCCAGTTGGCGGGTGTGGCGGTTGTTGCTTGGGGCGTATCTGTTCGGCCTCGCCAGCATCCTGCACTTGGTGGCACAGGGATTGGGACTGGCGATTCCTTCGAGCCTGCTGGCGATGCTGCCGTATGTGGCGACGATTTTGGTGCTGGTGCTGCTGTCCCGCGATGCCGTGCGCACTCGGTTGTATGCGCCGGTTTCGCTGGGGCAGCCGTGGCAGGCGGGACATTAGTTGATGTCAGAGCGGGCCTGCTCGCGAAGGCGTCCGCACCGGCAACACCTGGAGCACGCCTCATGATTGTTTCTGATCAAACACCCTCGAGAAACTCGAGAGGCCTGGAGTATGCTCCGGGGTCAAAGCCTGTTTTCGCCAAGCGCTGCAACTGTGGCGCGGTCAGGCGTGTCCATTGAATCCTGAATGCTGACTTTCAAGGAAACCCATCATGTCTCAGGCAAAAAACGCACTGATCATCGGCGCCTCCCGGGGCTTGGGCCTCGGTCTGGTGAAGACCCTGCTGGCCGATGGCTGGCAAGTCACCGCGACGGTGCGCAATCCGCAGAAGGCCGAGGCGCTGCAAGCGCTGGGTGACGTGCGCATCGAGAAGCTCGACATGGACGATCAGCAAGCGGTGATCGCTCTGAGCCAGAAACTCAAGGGCGAAACCTTCGATCTGTTGTTCGTCAACGCCGGGGTCAAAGGTCCGGAAGTACAGACCCCGGGCGGCGCGACCCTGGCCGAGGTCGGGCAACTGTTTTTCACCAACGCGGTGGCGCCGATCAATCTGGCCCAGCGTTTCGTCGGGCAGATCCGCGACGGCAGCGGCGTGCTGGCGTTCATGAGTTCGGTGCTCGGCAGCGTGACCATGCCCGACGCGCCGGAACTGGCGCTGTACAAGGCGAGCAAGGCGGCGCTGAATTCGATGACCAACAGTTTTGTCACGCAACTGGGCGAGCAGAAACTCACCGTACTGTCGTTGCACCCGGGCTGGGTGAAGACCGACATGGGCGGCGAAGGTGCTGACTTGGATGTAGAGACCAGCACTCGCGGGCTGATTGACCAAGTCAATGCATTCACCGGCAAGGGCGGGCATCACTTCGTCAATTACAAGGGTGAAACCATTCCCTGGTAAGTCTACGAATCTCCTGTGTAGGAGCTGCCGAAGGCTGCGATCTTTTGATTTTCAAGATCAAGATCAAAAGATCGCAGCCTTCGGCAGCTCCTACACGGGACCGTGGTGTCCGGTCGGGTTGGGCTTGCCCGATGGGGCGATTTGTTTGAAACTGCGCGCCTCGTCCTTCGCGGCGACCCTGGATCAGCAGACAGGGCAACACTGAGCTGGCAACCCTGAACCCAACTTTCAGAGGAGCCGGCCACAATGCCTGCGACCCGTACCTGGTTAAAAAATCCCCTCGCCATTTTCACCTCCAACGAGCTTGATGCCCGTGGCGGTCTAGTCGTGCAAGACGGTGTGATCGTCGAAGTGCTCGCTGCCGGTCAGCAGCCGTCGGCGCCGTGCAATGAAGTGTTCGATGCCCGCGAGCATGTGATCCTGCCGGGCCTGATCAACACTCACCATCACTTCTATCAAACCCTGACCCGCGCCTGGGCGCCGGTGGTCAATCAGCCGCTGTTTCCGTGGCTGAAAACCCTGTACCCGGTATGGGCGCGGCTGACCCCGGAAAAACTCGCCCTCGCCACCAAAGTGGCGCTGGCCGAATTGCTGCTCTCAGGTTGCACCACCGCTGCCGACCATCACTATCTGTTCCCGGACGGTCTGGAAAACGCCATCGACGTGCAGGTCGAAACGGTGCGTGAACTGGGCATGCGCGCCATGCTCACGCGCGGCTCGATGAGCCTAGGCGAGAAGGACGGCGGCCTGCCTCCACAACAAACGGTGCAGGAAGGTCAGGTGATTCTCGACGACAGCCAGCGGCTGATTCACGAGTATCACGAGCGTGTCGATGGTGCACAGATCCAGATCGCTCTGGCGCCATGTTCGCCATTTTCGGTGACCCCGGAAATCATGTCGGCCAGTGCTGATCTGGCGAACACGCTCGATGTGCGTCTGCACACCCACCTCGCTGAAACCCTTGATGAAGAAGACTTCTGCCTGCAACGTTTCGGTCTGCGCACCGTCGATTATCTGGACAGCGTCGGCTGGCTCGGCCCGCGTACCTGGCTGGCCCACGGCATCCATTTCAACCCCGACGAAATCGCCCGCCTCGGCCAGGCCGGTACCGGCATCTGCCACTGCCCAAGCTCGAACATGCGCCTGGCGTCCGGCATCTGCCCGAGCATCGAGCTGACCGACGCCGGCGCGCTGTTCGGCCTTGGCGTCGACGGTTCGGCGTCCAACGATGCCTCGAACATGATCCTCGAAGCGCGTCAGGCCCTGTACATCCAGCGCCTGCGCTACGGCGCCGAAAAGATCACCCCGGAGCGCGTGCTGGGCTGGGCGACCAAGGGTTCGGCAAGCCTGCTCGGTCGCAGCGACATCGGCGAAATTGCCGTGGGCAAACAGGCGGATCTGGCGTTGTTCAAGCTCGATGAACTGCGCTTCTCCGGTAGCCATGATCCGATTTCGGCGTTGCTGCTGTGCGGCGCCGATCGGGCGGATCGGGTGATGATTGGCGGCAAGTGGCGTGTCGTTGATGGCCAGGTTGAGGGGTTGGACCTGAAAGGTCTGATCGCCGATCACAGCCAAGCCGCTCGCCAACTGATCGCCGGTACCTGACTCACCGCCGTTCAAAACTGTGGGAGCGAGCCTGCTCGCGAAGAGGGAGTGTCAGACAACATGTTTGTTGGATGACACACCGTTTTCGCGAGCAGGCTCGCTCCCACATGGGTATCTGCCAGCCCTAAAGGCCCAGTAGCGACAGCATGATAAAGGTCGCAAACAGTACAAAGTGTGTCATCCCCTCAATGGCGTTGGTCTCGCCGTCATTGAGGTTGATCGCGCTGACGATCAGGGTGATGAAGATCATCACCGTTTGCACTGGGGTCATCGCCATTTGAAACGGCTGGCCGGTGTACAGCGCCATCGCTTCCATCACCGGTACGGTCAGAATCACCGTCGACAGTGACGCGCCCATCGCAATGTTGACCACCGACTGCATGCGATTGGCCAGTGCCGCACGCAGTGCAGTCAGAATCTCCGGCGCGGCGGAAATCGCTGCCACCAGAATCGCCGTGATCACCGGCGGCGCGCCCGTGCCTTCCAGGCCCAGATCGAGGGTCTTGGACATCACCTCGGCCAGTGCGCCGATGATCACCACCCCCGACACCAGAATGCCGATCGACAGCGCCAGGCTGACCGACTTCGGCTCCTGCTCGACCGGCTCCTTCTTGCGACGTTTGTCCGGGTAGCTGTAGCTGAAAAAGTAACTGTGCGGGCCGACCTGCATGCGCAGGAACAGCGCGTAAAGCACCATCATCGCGCCAATGGTGAACGCCGAATACATCTTCCAGTTGGCCTCGGGAATGAACTCCGGGACCACCATCGACACGCCCATCGCAGTGAGGATCATGACGCTGTAGCTGCGCGCCGAATCGTCGTTGTAGGACTGCTCGCCGTGTTTGATCCCGCCCATCAGTGCGGCGAGGCCGAGGATGCCGTTGATGTCGAGCATGACCGCTGAATAAATCGTGTCGCGCACCAGTGTTGCCGAGGCTTCGTTGCTCATCATGATCGCCAGGATCACCACTTCGACCAGCACCGCCGAGAGCGTGAGGATCATCGTGCCGTAGGGATCGCCGACCTTTTCCGCGAGCAGTTCGGCGTGATGAGCGACGCGCATCGAGGCGGCGACAATAAAGGCGATCAGCAGCAGACCGCCGCCCAGCGCGACGATCTGGCCGCTGTGCAGCAGCCAATGTTCCAGTGGATAAGCGACGCACGCGGCAAGGACTGCCAGCAGCAGGAAGCTTTCTTGTTTGAGGATCGAGAGCATGACGGGCCTTTTGCCGAAAAGAGCTGATGAAGCTACTGACTGCCGCGCGCCGCTAACGTTTCGTTACATCTTTGCGCACCAACCCATGGCGCGCGCACGCTGACTTGCACTGCGTTGGTTCCAACGCTGAAAAGATCGCAGCCTTCGGCAGCTCCTACAGGTTCGCATTTCCATGTAGGAGCTGCCGAAGGCTGCGATCTTTTTGTTTGTTGTCCTTTTGGTCAGCAATTTGCATTGGCCCTGAGCACACACAACAAAATGGAGTTCGGGTTCATGCCAATACGTCCGCTGCACAAACTGCTGTACGCCGCCATCGGTCTGGGAATCAGCCTGAGCGCCAGCGCTGCCGATCCGCTGAAGGTCGGCTTCGTCTACATCGGCCCGATCGGTGACCACGGCTGGACGTATCAGCACGAACAGGGGCGCAAGGCCCTGGCGGAAAAACTCGGCACGCAGATCACCACCAACTACGTGGAAAACGTCGCCGAGGGCGCCGACGCCGAGCGGGTGATCCGCAACATGGCCAAGGACAAATATGACCTGATCTTCACCACGTCTTTCGGCTACATGAACCCGACAGTGAAAGTCGCCAAGCAATTCCCCAAGGTCACTTTCGAACACGCCACAGGCTACAAGCAGGACAAGAACCTCGGCACTTACCTGGCGCGCACTTACGAGGGCCGTTACGTCGGCGGTTTCCTCGCGGCGAAGATGACCAAGACCAAGAAGATCGGCTATGTCGCCTCGTTCCCGATTCCGGAAGTGATCCGCGACATCAATGCCATCCAGTTGGCCCTGAACAAGTACAACCCTGGCACCGAAATCAAAGTGGTGTGGGTCAACTCCTGGTTCGATCCGGGCAAGGAAGCCGACGCCGCCAACGCGCTGATCGATCAAGGCGTCGACGTGGTGTTCCAGCACACCGACAGCCCGGCGCCGATCCAGGCTGCCGAACGGCGCGGCGTGTATGCCGTAGGCTACGCCTCGGACATGGCCCACTTCGGCCCGAAAGCGGTGCTGACCTCGATCGTCAACGACTGGGCGCCACACTACATTCAGGCGACGCAGAGCGTGATCGATCACACCTGGAAATCCCAGGATTACTGGGGCGGGTTGAAGGAAGGCACAGTGGAACTGCCGATCAGCGATCTGGTGCCGGCGCCGGTGAAAGCCGAAGCCGAGCAATTGATCGCCGACATCAAGAGCGGCGCATTGCAGCCGTTTACCGGGCCGATCAAGGATCAGGCCGGTGTGGAAAAAATCCCCGCGGGCGTGAGCGCGACCAATGCGGAACTGGCTTCGATGAATTACTACGTTGAGGGCATGAAGGCCGAGATGCCGAAGTAGTCCCCCGATTCACCACACAAAACCCTGTGGGAGCGAGCCTGCTCGCGAAAGCGGTGTGTCATTAAACAAAAATGTTGTCTGACACTCCCTCTTCGCGAGCAGGCTCGCTCCCACATTGGAAACACAGCGTATTCAAGGATTGTGTATGGATCAGCTTCCGATCATTGATATCAGCCCGCTCTATGGCGACGACGAAAATGCCTGGCCTGCGGTGGCCGGGCAGATCGACCAAGCCTGTCGCGAGTGGGGCTTTTTCTACATCAAGGGCCATCCGATCTCGGCGCAGCGCATCGACGCCCTGCTCGATCACGCCCAGCGCTTCTTCGCCCTGCCCGCCGCAGAAAAACTGAAGATCGACATTACCCAGACCCGCCATCATCGCGGCTACGGCGCAATTGCCACCGAGCAACTGGACCCGGACAAACCCAGTGACCTCAAAGAGACCTTCGACATGGGCCTGCACCTGCCGGACGAGCATCCCGAGGTGCTCGCGGAAAAACCCTTGCGCGGCCCCAATCGGCACCCGGCGCAACCCGGCTGGGAAACGCTGATGGAGCAGCATTACCTCGACATGCAAGCGCTGGCGCAAACACTGTTGCGGGCGATGACCATTGCGCTGGGCATCGAGCGCGACTTCTTCGATTCGCGCTTTGTCGACCCGGTCAGCGTGTTGCGCATGATCCATTATCCGCCGCGTCACACCGCCAGCTCCGCCGAGCAACAAGGTGCCGGCGCCCATACCGATTACGGCTGCATCACCCTGCTCTATCAGAACAGCGCCGGCGGTTTGCAGGTGAAGAACGTCAATGGTGAATGGATCGACGCGCCACCGATTGACGGCACGTTCGTGGTCAACCTCGGCGACATGATGGCGCGCTGGAGCAACGACCGTTATCGCTCGACGCCGCACCGGGTGATCAGCCCGCTGGGCGTGGATCGTTATTCGATGCCGTTCTTCGCCGAACCGCACCCGGACACGCGCATCGAATGCCTGCCCGGTTGCCAGGACGCACAGCATCCGGCGAAATATCCGACCACCACCTGCGCGCAATTCCTGCTGTCGCGCTTCGCCGATACCTACGCCTATCGCCGTGAACAAGAGGCGGTTTGATCGATCACCTGGTCAGGTTTTGCCAATTGTTGCGGCCAGCCTCTGTAGAATGCCGGCATTGCACCTGATGAGAAAAGACTATGTACGACTGGCTCAACGCCCTGCCCAAAGCCGAACTGCACCTGCATCTGGAAGGTTCGCTGGAGCCTGAACTGCTGTTCGCCCTGGCCGAACGCAACAAGATCGCCCTGCCGTGGAGCGACGTCGAAACCCTGCGCAAGGCTTACGCCTTCAACAACCTGCAGGAATTTCTCGATCTGTATTACCAGGGCGCCGACGTGCTGCGCACCTCGCAGGACTTCTACGACCTGACCTGGGCCTACCTGCTGCGCTGCAAAGCACAGAACGTGATTCATACCGAACCGTTTTTCGATCCGCAGACCCACACCGACCGGGGCATCCCGTTCGAAGTGGTGCTCAACGGCATCGCCGCCGCGCTCAAGGATGGCGAGACGCAACTGGGTATCAGCAGCGGTTTGATCCTCAGCTTCCTGCGCCACCTCAGCGAAGACGAAGCGCAGAAAACCCTCGATCAGGCGCTGCCGTTCCGTGATGCGTTTGTCGCGGTCGGGCTCGACAGTTCCGAGATGGGCCACCCGCCGAGCAAATTCAAACGCGTCTTCGATCGCGCCCGCGACGAAGGCTTCCTCACCGTCGCCCACGCTGGTGAAGAAGGCCCGCCGGAGTACATCTGGGAAGCCATCGACCTGCTGAAAATCCAGCGCATCGACCATGGCGTGCGCGCCATCGAAGACGAGCGCCTGATGCAGCGGATCATCGACGAGCAGATTCCGCTGACCGTATGCCCGCTGTCGAACACCAAGCTCTGCGTGTTCGATCACATGTCGCAGCACAACATCCTCGACATGCTCGAGCGCGGCGTGAAGGTCACGGTGAACTCAGATGACCCGGCGTATTTCGGCGGGTACGTGACCGAGAACTTCCATGCGCTGCACGAGCATCTGGGCATGACCCAGGATCAGGCCAAGCGCCTGGCGCAGAACAGCCTGGATGCGCGGTTGGTAAAACCGTAAGCAACTGCAAAATCACATCAATACCTGTGGGAGCGGGCTTGCCCGCGATAGCGGATTGTCAGTCAACATAGATGTTGAATTTTGCTGGCCCCATCGCGGGCAAGCCCGCTCCCACAGGGTGCTGCGTTTATTTGAATGGCTGCGCTTCGGTCAGCTCTTCCAGGGTCTTGCCCCGCGTCTCCATCCCGAACAGCCACACCACTCCCGCCGCGATCGCGAAGCACGCCGCGCCCAGCGCGAACACCCCGCCCTGCCCGGTAATCGGGAACACCAGCCCGGTCACCAGTGGCCCGAGCAGCGAGCCGACGCGGCCGATGGCCGAGGCGAATCCCGAGCCGGTTGCCCGCGCTGAAGTCGGATACAGCTCTGGCGTGTAGGTGTAGAGCACCGCCCACATGCCGAACAGGAAAAACTGCATCAACAATCCGGTGCCGATCAGCAACGCGACGTTGCCGCCGAACACCGCGCTCTGCCCATACAGAAACGCCATCACCCCGCCGCCGAGCAGGGTGACGATGCACACCGGTTTACGCCCCCAACGCTCGACCAACCATGCCGCCATGAGGAAGCCGGGAATCCCGCCGAGCGAGATCAGCACGGTGTAATACACTGATTGCGTCACGGCGAAACCTGACTGCTGCAGCAATGCGCTGAGCCAGGAAGTCAGCCCGTAGAAACCCAGCAATGCGAAGAACCACAGACTCCAGATCATTGTCGTGCGCTGGCGATATTGCGGCGACCAGATCTGCTTGAGTGCCGAGAAGAAATTACCCGGTGGCGTCACCGTGCGTGGCAAACGAACCGGTTCCGGTAACGCCGCACCGCTCAGCGAAGCACGCACCCGCGCTTCAATGCCGTTCAACACCTTGTCCGCGTCGGCGTCGCGCCCGGCCTGTTCCAGCCAGCGCGGCGACTCAGGGATGAAAAAGCGGATTGCCAGGACAAACACCGCAGGCACCGCCAGTACCAGGAAGATATCGCGCCAGCCAATCAGCGGCAGCAGGAAGTACGAGAGCACGCCCGCCGCGACAAAACCCAGCGGCCAGAAGCCGTCCATCAGGGCGATGTAGCGCCCGCGTCGTTGCGCCGGAATCAATTCCGACAGCATCGACTGTGCGATGGGAAACTCCATGCCCATGCCGATTCCGAGCAGGATGCGAAACAGCGTCAGCGTCTCCACCGTCTGCGCCGTCGAACACAGGTAACTGGCCACGCCCCACAACACGATGCTCCACTGAAACACCGGTTTGCGCCCGAAGCGGTCGGCGAGCATTCCCGACAGCGACGCCCCGAGCACCATGCCGAAGAAGCTCGAGCTGGCCAGCAGCCCTGCCTGTGCACTGCTCAGGCCGAACTCGGCTTTGATCGAGCCGAGCAGGAAAGTCATCATCGCCAGATCCATGGAGTCGAAGAAAAACGCCAAGGCAATGATGATGAAAATGACGCGGTGATAGCCGCTGAGCGGCAGCCGTTCCAGGCGTTCAGCCGCACTAAAGCGTTGTGTATTCATGTTGTGCTCCCCCATCCGGAAAATCCCCGGATCGAGTGTGCGCGATGGTCATACAGAGGTCGTACTGGATGAGACCTGTTCACAGCCGTGGACGACGTCAGCCTTCAGCTCATCGCCGAGCAACGCTCTAGAACGCTGTTACCAGCTCGGTTTCCTTGGCAAAGCGATGGATTTCGCGCTGGCCCGTCGCGGTCAACTGCAAGGCGCGGGAATCGTTGGGCAAGGTCAGCCAGCCGGACTGCATGAACAACTGCAACAGCGCCGCGCCCAGTGAACCGCCCATGTGCGGACGGCGCTCGCTCCAGTCCGGGCAGGCGCAGGCGACCTGCACGTTGCGGTGGGCCAGGGCCTGGATGAACACTCCGCGCTGCGCCAGTCGGGTGGAGCCCTTGTGCGTCACCACTACCCGCTGCTCAAGCTGCTCGATCCAGCCGGCATCGAGCAGGCGCTGATACAGGTCGGCCGCCAGGGTACCGCCCAGATGATCGTCGCAGAACCGCGCGCGCAACAGCGAAGACGGCGCCGCCTGCGGCCTGACCATGGGAGTCGTGCGTTTCAGCGCATCAGGGATTTGCCGTGGCGCGCTGGCAATGGTGGCGCTGGCCAGTGCTTCGATCGCCGCGCCGATTTCCGGTGCCGCCAGGCGAAAGAAGCGTTTGCGCCCACGCATTTCGATGTTCAACAGCCCCCCTGCGGACAGGCGTCCCAGATGCGCACTGGCCGACGACGGCGAGAGCCCGGCCAGCAGCGCCAGCTCTTCGGCTTGCCGGGCCGAGCCATCCATCAACGCCCACATCATCGCGCTGCGCTTGGGGTCGGCCAGCAATGTCGCGATCTGGCTGATGCACGGTGCATGTTCCATATGTTCACTCCCTGTTGAATCGTATCGTCTACCGCTCGGAGACATCCTGGCCGGTTATGGGGCATCGGCCAACACGCGAAAATCGCCCGGGATCGGTGGCAAGGGATGCCACCGACACCAGCTGCTCCGGCACACAACCTGGCAGCAGAAGTAGCAACCGTCACCAAAAGCCGGCAACGCGTTACGGGGTCTGCGCGCCGGGTGTCAGTGCAGGCATGAGGCGGGCGCTAGTATAAGCGGGTTAAGCCAGACGTCCTGCGCCTGGGCCTGGGCAGGTGGCGATTGTTCCTGACAGAAATTTCTCTAATTGCCTGCGACTAATGATCAACTTTGAGGAAACCGGGAAATTGACTACTCAATTCGGCGCATCGGCTGGCGAGCATCTCCCTCAGCAGGTTCACCGGCTTACTCAATTGTGCGCGATGGGCGCACAACAGATTCAGCGGTGCGCGCTCACACAGCAGTTCCGGCATCAGCACTTTGAGGCGTCCGGCGAGCACATCGGCGCCGACGTCGAGCCAGGATTTGTAGGCAATACCGGCACCGGCCAACGCCCATAGCCGCACGACGTCAGCGTCATCGCTGAAGCGGTCGCCACTCACGGTCAGGCCGACTTCACGCTTGCTATCGTGAAAACTCCAGTGGTCATGAACGCGGCTGCCGAGCATGTACAAAAGGCAGTTGTGCTGGGCCAGTTGTTCGAGCTGACGCGGCTCGCCATGCCGGGCCAGATAGTCGGGGGACGCGCACAACACCCGGCGATTGTGTGGCGCGATGGGCAAGGCGATCAGGCTGGAATCTTCCGGCTCGCCATAGCGCAGGGCGATGTCCACCGGTTGCCGAAACAGGTCGGCGATGCGGTCGCCAAGCAGCAGGCGCACCGTCAGTTTCGGGTGTTCACGCTGGAACGCGTCGAGCCACGGCAGCAGCAGATTGCGGCCGAAGTCCGAGGGCGCCGAAAGCTGCAAAATCCCGCTGACCTGATCCTGACCGCTGGCGAGCAGTCGACGCCCCTCGTCGAGATTACTCAGGGCGGCGCGGGCATACTCAAGAAAGCCTTCGCCCTCGGCGGTCAGGCGCAGGCTGCGGGTCGACCGCGCCAGCAGCCGCGCACCGAGTTGCTGCTCGATGCGCTTCAACGCCGCGCTGGCCACAGCGGCCGACATGTCCATCACCCGCGCCGCCGCTGAGAGACTGCCCAGATCCGCCGCGCGAACAAACAACTGCAAGTCATCAAAACGCAGCATGCACCGCCTCGATTATCAAAAAAATATTGAAAGAGCCTGCTCTTTTAGCCGGTTTTATCGCGCAGAGAAATAGCCAATGATGACCTCTATCGAATTCAGCCGTTTTCCTTCTTCTATCAACTGTACGGAGCCATCCATGAAAGCCATTGCCTATTACGCTTCCCTGCCGATCAGCGACGCCAAGTCCCTGCAGGACATTGAACTGCCAGAACCGGTCGCTGGCCCGCGCGACCTCTTGGTGGAGGTCAAAGCCATCTCGGTCAACCCGGTCGACACCAAAGTGCGGCAGAACGTGGCGCCGGAAAACGGCGCGGCGAAAGTGCTGGGCTGGGACGTTGCCGGTGTGGTCAAGGCGGTCGGCAGCGACGTCACCCTGTTCAAGGCCGGTGACAAGGTGTTCTACGCCGGTTCGATTGCCCGGGCCGGTGGCAACAGCGAGTTGCACGTGGTCGATGAGCGCATCGTCGGTCACATGCCCAAGTCCCTCGGTTTTGCCGAAGCCGCTGCGCTGCCGCTGACCGCGATCACTGCGTGGGAATTGCTTTTCGAGCGCCTGCAAATCAGCGAAGGCAGCAATGATGAAGGCCAGAGCCTGCTGATCGTTGGTGCGGCGGGCGGCGTGGGCTCGATCCTCACTCAATTGGCCAAGCAATTGACCGGCCTGAAAGTCATCGGTACCGCGTCCCGTGCGCAAACCCGTGACTGGGTCAGCGCACTCGGTGCCGATCTGGTCATCGATCACAGCCAGCCGCTGAGCGAAGAATTGAAACGCGCCGGCATTGCCAGCGTGACCCACGTCGCCAGCCTGACCCAGACCGACCAGCATCTGGCGCAACTGGTCGAAGCCCTCGCGCCGCAAGGCAAGCTGGCGCTGATCGACGATCCGAAGTCCCTCGACATCAGCCTGCTCAAGCGCAAGAGCCTGTCGCTGCACTGGGAGTTCATGTACACCCGCTCGCTGTTCGAAACGCCGGACATGATCGAACAGCACAAGCTGCTCAACCGCGTCGCTGAGCTGATTGACGCCGGCACTCTGAAGACCACCCTGGGCGAGCACTTCGGCGCGATCAACGCGGCCAACTTGCGCCGTGCCCATGAGCTGCTGGAAAGCGGCAAGGCCAAGGGGAAAATTGTTTTAGAAGGTTTCTAAAAAAATAAAGCCTCGCAAACGCTCGTGATGCCAGAGCGGTTGCGGGGCTTTTTGCCGTCAGTCGGTTGCTTGACCCTTGTCACAATTGCGCGGGTATCGGGGTCTACAATCGAAGCCTCTGCGATACATCTTTTACGCAAGGGAGGTCAGCAATGAAGATCCTGATAAAAGAAGTGGCAAAGTCTCAATGGCAGGTGCGTCTGGACCAGCACGTCGTGACCTTTCGCAGTGAAGCCGAGGCTCTGGCCTTCACTCGCACCCTCGAAGCGCGACTCTGCGCGCCCCACCGGATTCCCGAACCCAGCCAGCAGCGCGCCGCCGGCTGAGCTCCAAAGTCGAGCGTTCAGACCTGGGCTTGCGCCAGCGCCCGGGCATTCTGCAAGCGCCGGGTGAGCAGCGCGACGCTCACCACCAGCAAACCGCAAAGGCTGATGACCATGGCCATCGGCACGGCGCTGCCATCGTGCAACACCCCCACCAACGCGGCGGCACCGGCGGCGATGCTGAATTGCAGGCAACCGAGCATTGCCGATGCACTGCCGGCACGGGCGCCCTGACCGTTCATCGCGCAGGCCGAGGCGTTGGGAATGATGCAGCCGAGGCTGGCAATGCAGATGAACAGCGGAATCAGCAACGGCCACAAGGCCTCTGGACGCATCGCGCTCACCGCCAGCAACGTCAGCCCGGCGAGGAAGTACACCCACACCGCGCGCACCAGCAAAAACGCCGGACCACGCTTGACCAGCAAACGAGCATTGACCTGCGCCACCAGAATGAAGCCCGCCGCATTGGTGCCGAACAGCCAGCCAAAATGCTCGGCGGGTACACCGTAGAGCTTGATGAACACAAACGGTGAACCGGCGATGTAGGCGAACATGCCGGCGATGGCGATGCCACCGGTCAGGGCATGGCCGAGGTAGACCGAATCCTTGACCAGTCGCGCGTACTGGCGCAACGCACCGGACAACGGCTGGCGCGGCACGTGGGCCGGCATGCTTTCCGGCAGCCCCAACGCCACCGCCAGACCCGCCGCCGCACTGAACCCGGTGAGGACCAGAAAGATCGACTGCCAACCCGTGGTATTGACCAGCAGCCCACCGAGCATCGGCGCCAGAATCGGCGCCAGGCCCATCACCAGCATCAATTGGGAAAACACCTTCGCCGAGCCCACCGCGTCGCACTTGTCGGCAACCACCGCGCGGGAAATCACCATGCCCGCACAGCCACCGAGTGCCTGGACGAAACGCGCGCCGATCAGCCATTCCAGGCTCGGCGCGTAGGCGCAGGCCAATGACGCCAGGGTGAACAGAGCAACGCCGCTGAGCAGCGGAAGTCGCCGGCCGAAACGATCGGAAATCGGCCCGTAAGCCAGTTGGCCCAGAGACAGACCAAGGAAGTACGCCGCCAGCGTCAGCTGGACATGCTGCTCATCGGTGCCGAAGGCCAGCGCCATGGCCGGGAAGGCAGGTAAATAGAAGTCGATCGCCAAAGGACCGAAGGCGCTCAAGGCGCCGAGTATCAAAATCGTGCGGAAATTCATCAGGCATCCAGGTGGGCAAGTCGCAGCCCGACAGTCTAGCCGCGCCCGGACGCCTTGAACATTCCGATAGCTCGCTAACGATCAATTTCAGACGAGCTTCACCTCATAACCCTCTTCGCGGATCGCTGCGATGACCTGATCGGCACTTAGCGCGCTTTCGACGCCGACTTCCTTGGCTGCCAGATCGACGCGCACGCTGGCCGCCGGATCCATGGCTTGCACCGCTTGAGTAATGGCTTTGACGCAATGACCGCAGGACATGCCTTGAACATTGAACACTTGCATGGGAAGACTCCTTTGAGTGAGGTTGTCGGCAGTCTCAGGCTTGCCACGATGGCAAGGTCAAGTTCTGCGAAAAACTGCCGGGCTGGCAATCGGCGCCGCGCTCGGCCAAGCTGCGTGCATCAATGACTCGAATTCAGGAGATTCAGCCATGCGCTGGTCAGCTTTGGGCCTGTTTGGCTTGCTCAGCCTTTTCGCCGCCGTCCCGCAGGTGCAAGCCGCCGGCGAGGATTACGCGGTACTGATCATTTCCCGCGAGCGCCTCGAAGTGGCGACCTCGTGCGAGATCGGCGTGTATATCCAGGACCAACTCTCGGCACGCCTGTTCCAGGAGCAGAGCGCTTCGTTCAACCTGCCGCCGGGCAAGGTTTCGCTGCGCCTGAAACTGCTGCCGGGCCAGGCACCGGGTTGCAACCCCGGCATGCTCGCACCGGGTTCGCAGGAAGTCGTGCTGCGTGCCGGGGATGTGCTGAAGTTCCGCCTGGCGATGAATGCCGAAGGCGTGTACCTGAAGCGGGCTGGCCTGGGTTACTGAGCCAATCGCCGATCCGTTGCCGATCGTTCCCACGCTCTGCGTGGGAATGCAGCCATGGACGCTCTGCGTCCCGAAGCGTGACGCGGAGCGTCACAGGAGGCATTCCCACGCGGAGCGTGGGAACGATCAACATCTTGCGGAATGGTGCTTGACCTTGCCCGCATGGCAAGGTTGATCCTGTAGACATCCACTACAGGGAGCGCGACCGATGTCCGAATCCACCACTTTCGACCTGCCGATTGCCGGCATGACCTGCGCCAGTTGCGCCGGGCGTGTCGAGCGGGCGCTGCGCAAGGTCAGCGGCGCCAGTGCCGTCAGCGTCAACCTCGCCACCGAACAGGCCCGGGTACAGGCGCCCGGCGACAGCCTGCCGGCGCTGATGCAAGCCGTGGAGCGCGCCGGTTACAGCGTGCCCCGGCAAACCGTCGAATTGAGCATCGACGGCATGACCTGCGCGTCCTGCGTCGGTCGCGTCGAACGCGCCCTGAGCAAAGTCCCAGGCGTGAGCAGCGTCAGTGTCAATCTGGCCAACGAACGTGCGCACATCGAATTGCTCGGCCAGGTCGATACGCAATCCCTGCTCGACGCAGTGAGCAAGGCCGGTTACTCGGCCAGCGTCTGGCAAGCCGAACGGCCACAGTCCGATGACCAGCAAAAACGCCTGCACCGCGAGCGCTGGGCATTGATCTGTGCGATCGCCCTTGCTCTGCCGTTGGTGTTGCCGATGTTGCTGCAGCCGTTCGGCATTCATTGGATGCTCCCGGCCTGGGCGCAATTCGCCCTCGCCACCCCCGTGCAATTCATCTTCGGCGCACGCTTTTATGTGGCGGCGTGGAAAGCCGTGCGCGCCGGCGCCGGCAACATGGACCTGCTCGTCGCCCTCGGCACCAGCGCCGGTTATGGCCTGAGTGTCTATGAATGGGCCAGCGCGGCAGGACGCATGCCGCATCTGTATTTCGAGGCCTCGGCGGTGGTCATCGCTTTGGTGTTGCTCGGCAAATATCTCGAAAGCCGCGCCAAACGCCAGACCGCCAGCGCCATTCGCGCTCTTGAAGCGTTGCGGCCGGAGCGGGCGATTCAAGTCATCGACGGGCGTGAGCAGGACGTTGCGATCAGCGCCCTGCGCCTCGACGATCTGGTGCTGGTCAAACCCGGCGAACGCTTCCCGGTGGATGGCGAAGTCGTCGAAGGCCAGAGCCACGCCGACGAAGCGCTGATCAGCGGCGAAAGCCTGCCAGTGCCAAAACAACCGGGCGACAAGGTCACCGGCGGCGCGATCAACGGCGAGGGTCGTTTGCTGGTGCGCACCCAGGCGCTCGGGGCGGAAACGGTGCTGGCGCGGATCATTCGTCTGGTCGAAGACGCGCAAGCAGCGAAAGCGCCGATCCAGAAACTGGTGGACAAGGTCAGCCAGATTTTCGTGCCGACCGTGTTGCTGATTGCCCTGGCCACGCTGATCGGCTGGTGGCTGTACGGCGCACCGCTGGAAACTGCGGTGATCAATGCCGTCGCCGTACTGGTGATCGCCTGCCCGTGCGCCCTCGGCCTCGCCACTCCGACGGCGATCATGGCCGGCACCGGCGTAGCGGCGCGCCACGGCATTCTGATCAAGGACGCCGAAGCGCTGGAGCGCGCCCATGAAGTCAGCAGCGTGGTGTTCGACAAGACCGGCACGCTGACCTCGGGCACGCCGCGTATCGCGCACTTCAGCGCGGTCGATGGTGACGAGAATAATCTGCTGACCTTGGCCGGTGCATTGCAGCGCGGCAGCGAGCATCCGTTGGCCAGAGCGGTGCTGGATGCCGCCGCCGAACGCGGCTTGGACGTGCCCGATGTCAGCGACAGCCAGGCGCTGACCGGACGCGGCATCGCCGGCACGCTGGATGGCCGGCGCCTGGCGCTGGGCAATCGGCGGATGCTCGACGAAAGCGCCTTGAGTGCCGGTGAATTGAGCACATCCGCCGAAGCGTGGGAACGCGAAGGCCGCACACTGTCGTGGCTGATCGAACAAAGTCCTCAGCCGAAGGTGCTGGGTCTGTTCGCCTTCGGTGACACGCTGAAACCCGGCGCTCTGCAAGCGGTGCAACAACTCGCCGCACGGGATATCCAGAGCCACCTGCTGACCGGCGACAATCGTGGCAGCGCACGGGTGGTGGCCGAGGCTCTGGGCATCCAAAATGTCCACGCCGAAGTGCTGCCTGCCGACAAGGCCGCGACCGTCGCCGAGCTGAAGAAAACCGGCGTGGTCGCGATGGTCGGCGACGGCATCAACGACGCCCCGGCGCTCGCCGCCGCAGACATCGGCATCGCCATGGGCGGCGGCACCGACGTTGCCATGCACGCGGCCGGTATCACCCTGATGCGCGGCGATCCGCGACTGGTGCCGGCGGCGCTGGAGATCAGTCGCAAGACCTACGCGAAGATTCGCCAGAACCTGTTCTGGGCCTTTGTCTACAACCTGATCGGCATTCCGCTGGCGGTGTTCGGTTTCCTCAATCCGGTGCTGGCCGGTGCGGCGATGGCGCTGTCGAGCGTCAGCGTGGTGAGCAATGCGCTACTGTTGAAAACCTGGAAACCCAAGGACCTGGAGGAACACCGATGAACATCGGCCAAGCAGCCCGGCAGAGTGGCCTGAGCGCAAAAATGATTCGTTATTACGAGTCGATCGGCCTGCTCAAAGCGGCCAATCGCACCGACAGCGGCTACCGCGTGTACGGCAGCGATGACCTGCACACGCTGGCGTTTATCAAGCGCTCGCGGGATCTGGGCTTTTCCCTGGAAGAGGTCGGCAAGCTGCTGACCCTCTGGCAGGATCGCCAGCGCGCCAGCGCCGATGTGAAAGCACTGGCGCGCCAGCACATCGACGAGCTGAACCAGAAGATCCGCGAGCTCGGCGAGTTGCGCGACACCCTGCAGGATCTGGTCAAGCATTGCAGCGGCGACCATCGCCCGGACTGCCCGATCCTCAAGGAGCTGGCGTCGGGCTGCTGCGCGCAACCCGCCCGCGCCTGATCCCCAGCAGCGTCACCACGCACAACGTACCGAGGGGAATGCCGTGGAACAGCATGACCACGGCCCCCGGCGTCCACCACGCATAGAACGGCGCAGCGACCAACATGCCGATGCCGAAACCGCTCATCTGCAGCAAGGTCAGCACGCTGAAAATCGGCAGGCGCAACGCCGCAGGTTCCCGTTGCAGCCGTGACATCAGGCTGACTTCGGAAACCCCGTCGCCAAGCCCCGCCGGCAAGGCGAACAGCAGCAGACCGTAGAGGCTGTGCTGCTGGAACATCAGAATGAAACCGCAGGACATCAGCGCCACGCCGCAGAAAAATCTTCTTTCAAGGTGGCTGTTCTCCGAGCCCTTGAGGTGACTGGCGATGCGTGCGCCGAGCAGTTTGCCGCCGGCCCATACCGCAAGCGCCAGGCCCAAGGTCGTACTCGCCGCCTCGGGCGTGAGCAGTTTCGAAATGATCGGGAAGCCGACGTTATGCGCGGCACTGCCCAAGGTGTCGGCCATGGTCACCGCGAGCATGGCCGCGACCACTGGCACCGAACGCAGGCCTTGCCGCAGCGCAAACCATTCACCGCGTTGCGGCTGTTCGCTGACATCGGTTTTTTCGAAACGCAGCGGCACGATCAGCAGCGCCGCGAGCAAATAGGTCAGCGCGTTGAGGGCGAAGACCGTTTCGAAACCAAAAGCAGCCACCAGCAACCCCGACACCAGACTGCCGCCGACCATCGCCGCAGAAGAAGCTGAAGTGATCCAGGCATTGGCCTTGAGCAATTGCGCCGGCGCGATCAAACGCGGCAACTGGCTGTTGAGGCCGATGGCGAACATCGAATTGCCCAAGCCGAGGCCGAAGGCAATCAACGGCAACAGCCACGCCTGCTGATTCGCCGGTGTGATCAACAGCAGTCCCAGCAGTGCGGCGCGCAACAGATCGAAAGCAATCAGCGGCGCGCGGCCCTGCCAGCGCCGGTAGAAGCGCGTGCCGATCAGGCTGGCGAAAATTCCGCCACCGACGCGGCTGGCAAGGAAGATGCCGACGCTCATGGCGCTGTTGCTCAGCAAATAAACGTAAGTGGCCAGCGCGACCATGTTGAGGAAGGCGCCGAAATCGGAGATCAGCCGGGCGGTTACGATCAGGTGGATGTTGCGCGGGGTGGTCACATTCAGTCCTTGAGTGTGGTTGGAGCTGTGGACAGTAGACGCGAATAAGCCAGGATCCGAAAGCCCCCTCACCCTAGCCCTCTCCCAAAGGGAGAGGGGACCGATTGGGGGATATTTGGGAGATACACCGACCTGAACGTTTTTCTTTGAATCCATAATCGACTCGGTTTTTTCAGGTCGATGTATGGCTAAAGACACCTCGGTCGGCCCCCTCTCCCTCCGGGAGAGGGCTGGGGTGAGGGTGCTTTTTGACTCAAACAAAAAACCCGGCCGAAGCCGGATTTTTCATCACGCGATCACTGCATCCACGGCGGTGGAGGCGGTTCTTCGGGTTTGCCTTTCGGCGCGTCGTCCGCCGCGCGAATGGCCTGCTTGCGTTCCTCGTCGAGGCGCGCCGCTTCGATTTCGCGCAGCACCCCGCCAACATCGGCCAGGTCCTCCGGATCGTCGAACTCGCCGGTCAGCACACTGTTCGGGTGCAAGGTGCCGGCTTCGTACAACGCCCACATTTCCTTGGCATATTTGGTCTTCTTCAATTCCGGCGCGAAACGGCCGAAGTACGAAGCCATGTTGCCAACGTCACGCTCGAGCATGCTGAACGCGTGGTTGTTACCCGCAGCGTCGACTGCCTGGGGCAGGTCAATAATCACCGGACCGGTCGGGGTCAGCAGCACGTTGAACTCGGAGAGGTCACCGTGCACCAGACCGGTACACAACATCAACACGATCTGCGAAATCAGGAACGCGTGATACTCGCGCGCCTGATCCGGCTCCAGTACCACGTCGTTCAGACGCGGCGCGGCGTCGCCGAATTCGTCGGCCACCAGCTCCATCAACAGCACGCCGTCGAGGAAGTCATAGGGTTTGGGCACTCGCACACCGGCGCCGGCCAGACGGAACAGCGCCGCCACTTCGGCGTTCTGCCAGGCGTCTTCGGTCTCTTTGCGACCGAACTTGGACCCCTTCGCCATGGCCCGCGCCTGACGGCTGTTACGAACCTTGCGGCCTTCCTGATACTCGGCTGCCTGGCGGAAACTGCGTTTATTCGCCTCCTTGTAGACCTTGGCGCAACGTAACTGATTGCCGCAGCGCACTACATAAACAGCTGCCTCTTTGCCACTCATCAGTGGGCGCAGCACTTCGTCGACCAGACCGTCCTCGATCAGGGGTTCAATGCGTTTTGGAGTCTTCATCAGCTTTTATTGTGGGTCCTTTATTACCAAACACGCGAATGTCACTCGTTATACGGCAATCCTCGCCCGACGGGGAGGGGTTGCCGACCTGTGAACCTTGAAGATGCACACACTGTGCCGGATCAATCGCAGCGACCCGGGCGAATCATAGCCGAGACCGTGGCATTGATTGGTATCGGTCGGCAAGGGCATTTGCGACAGAATCTGACATGCACATGCATCGGAAACCCTGTGGGAGCGAGCCTGCTCGCGAAAGCGGTCTGTCAGCAGAGAATGATGGCGACTGACACGGCGCCTTCGCGAGCAGGCTCACTCCTACACGGGATCGCGTTTAGCGTTCGATAATCGCGGTGACACCCTGCCCGCCCGCTGCACAGATCGAGATCAACCCTCGCCCCTTGCCCGCCGCATCCAGCAGCTTGGCCAGATTCGCGACAATGCGCCCGCCCGTCGCAGCAAACGGGTGCCCCGCCGCCAGCGAACTGCCTTTGACGTTAAGCCGACTGCGATCAATCGAACCCAGGGCCGCGTCGAGCCCCAAGCGGGTTTTGCAATATTCCGGATCTTCCCAGGCCTTGAGCGTGCACAGGACCTGCGCAGCGAAGGCTTCGTGAATTTCGTAGTAATCAAAATCCTGCAACGTCAGCCCATTGCGCGCCAGCAAGCGTGGCACGGCATATACCGGCGCCATCAGCAGGCCCTCGGCACCGTTGACGAAATCCACCGCCGCCGCCTCTCCGTCGCGCAGATAAGCGAGGATCGGCAAGCCGCGCGCTTTGGCCCATTCCTCACTTCCCAGCAACACCACCGAAGCGCCATCGGTGAGCGGCGTAGAGTTACCCGCCGTCAGCGTGCCCTTGGCGCTTTTCTCGAAGGCCGGTTTCAGCGTGGCGAGTTTTTCCAGGGTCAGGTCCGGGCGCAGATTGTTGTCGCGGGTCAGGCCGAGGAACGGCGTCATCAGATCGTTGTGCCAGCCTTCGCTGTAGGAAGCGGCGAGTTTGTGGTGGCTTTCGAGGGCCAGTTGATCCTGTTCTTCGCGGGGAATATTCCAGGTCTGCGCCATCAGTTCGCAATGCTCGCCCATCGACAGGCCAGTGCGTGGCTCGCCGTTGCGCGGGAATTCGGGAATCAGATGCCGGGGGCGCAACTGCAAAAGGGTTTTCAGTTTGTCGCCGGTGCTCTTGGCGCGGTTGGCCTGTAGAAGAATCCTGCGCAGGCCTTCGCTGACGCTGATCGGCGCATCGGAAGTGGTGTCGACGCCGCCGGCGATGCCGCAGTCGATCTGGCCGAGGGCGATTTTGTTGGCCACCAGCAGCGCCGCTTCCAGACCGGTGCCGCAGGCTTGCTGGATGTCATAGGCCGGTGTCGCTGGAGACAGGCGCGAGCCGAGCACGCATTCGCGGGTCAGGTTCATATCCCGTGACAATTTGAGCACCGCGCCGGTAACCACCTCGCCGATGCGCTGGCCGTGCAGGTTGTAGCGTTCGATCAGGCCTTCCAGCGCGGCGGTGAGCATCGCCTGATTGCTGGCGGTGGCGTACGGCCCGTTGGAGCGGGCGAAAGGGATGCGGTTACCGCCGATGATCGCGACGCGGCGCAGCTGGGTCATGGATAACTCCTGTGGAATTTGCGGATTCACATGGAAACCTGTGGGAGCTGGCTTGCCAGCGATGGGGGCGGCATTTCCAACCCTTCAGCGGCTGGCACTCCGCCATCGCGGGCAAGCCCGCTCCCACAGGGTCAGTGGTCTACTCTGCTAAACCAGCGTAGGCCTTAATGCGCCGATCGAACGATTGATTGCCGTGGACAGTCCACACTTTGAACCCCAACTTCTGGAGAGCGTTCCATGTCTGACCGCTATATCGACTTCGCCAACTCATCCTTCGGCCATCGTCTGGTCGGGGCCTTGGGCCTGCCGTCGCCGGTGCGGCTGGAACGCTGGCAGGCGGGGCGTCTGCGGCCGATCGAGGGCGCCCTGTTGATCGGTGGCGGGCCGCTGGCCGAACGGATCAGCGGGTTTGCCAATCGCTTGACCGACGCGATCTACAGCTACGGCACCGAGCCCTCGCTGGCCACCGCGTGGATCCCCGGCCACGGGCCGAAAATCAAAGCGGTGGTGTTCGACGCCAGCGCTCTGCAACACACTGACCAGCTCAAGCAACTGCGCGAATTCTTCCAGCCATTGATGAAGAACCTCGACCATAGCGCGCATCTGGTGATCCTCGGTCGCGCGCCGGAATCCTTGAGTGATCCATTCGCCTCCAGCGCACAACGAGCACTCGAAGGCTTCTCCCGCTCACTGGCCAAAGAGCTGCGCGGCGGTGGCACCTTGCAGCTGATTTACGTCGGCGAAGGTGCCGAAGATCAACTGGAAGGCCCGCTGCGATTTTTCCTCTCGCCGAAAAGTGCATTCGTTTCCGGCCAGGTGATTCGCCTGACCGCGTGCGCTACGCCAGTCACTGACTGGACCCGCCCGCTGGCCGGGCGCAAGGCGCTGGTCACCGGTGCCGCGCGCGGCATCGGCGCGTCGATTGCCGAAACCCTGGCCCGTGATGGCGCCGAGGTGATCCTCCTCGACGTACCGCCAGCCAAGACCGACCTTGAGGCCCTTGCCGCGCGCCTCGGCGGCCGTGCGATCACCCTCGATATCTGCGCCGATGACGCCGCCGCGCAATTGATCGAACAGCTGCCCGACGGCCTCGACATCCTCGTGCACAACGCCGGCATCACCCGTGACAAAACCCTGGCCAACATGACCCCGGAATTCTGGGACGCGGTGCTGGCCGTCAACCTCAACGCGCCGCAAGTGCTGACCAAGGCGCTGCTCGACAGCGGCACCCTGCGCGACAACGCACGGGTGGTCCTGCTCGCCTCGATCAGCGGCATCGCCGGCAATCGCGGGCAGACCAATTACGCGGCGAGCAAGGCTGGCCTGATCGGTCTGGCCCAGGCCTGGGCGCCGACGCTGCTGGAACGCGGCATCAGCGTCAACGCCGTGGCTCCCGGTTTCATCGAAACGCAAATGACCGCGCACATTCCGTTCGGCCTGCGCGAAGCCGGGCGGCGCATGAGTTCGCTGGGCCAGGGCGGCTTGCCGCAAGACGTCGCCGAAGCCGTGGCGTGGCTGGCGCAACCGGGCACGGGCGCGTTCACCGGGCAGGCGTTGCGGGTCTGTGGGCAAAGCGTTCTGGGGGCTTGAGCATGAGCATCGAATGGCACACGCTGGATCGCGAACCGAGTCTGCCCGCGCTGTACTCGCGCGCAGCGACGCGACGCAAAATCACCGGTACGCAACTGCCCGACAGCGGCCTGCGCTGCTGGGTCGATATCGACGGCAAGCGGCTGGCGGCCTATCGCAAGGTCTGCGGTTTCGTCGATGACGGCCTGCTGCCGCCGACCTATCCACACATCCTCGCCTTCGCCTTGCAGATGCAATTGCTCACGGCCAGGGACTTTCCGTTCCCGCTGCTGGGGCTGATTCACCTGAGCAACCGCATCCGCGTGCTGCGGCCGATGGGCGCCATCAGTCGCGCGCAAGTCAGCGTGCGCGTGCACAACCTGCAACCACATGCCAAGGGCGCGACATTCGATCTGTTGACCACCCTCGACGATCAGCTCGGGCCGCTGTGGGAAGCCGAAAGCCGGATGCTCTGTCGCGGGGTGAAACTCGAGGGCGAGGCGCTGGCTCAGGACTGGCAGCCGTCACAGGATTTGCTCGAAGTGACGCGCTGGACTGCGCCGGCCGATATCGGTCGCCAGTATGCGAAAGTCTCCGGCGACTACAACCCGATTCACCTGAGTGCGGCGAGCGCCAAGCTGTTCGGTTTTCCCACGGCGATCGCGCATGGCTTGTGGAACAAGGCACGCACGCTGGCGGCGCTCTCTGATCACCTGCCCAAAGCCAACCTGGAAATCGCCGTGCACTTTCGCAAACCGGTGCGCCTGCCCAGTGAAGTGACATTGCTGGCCAGTGCCGCGGGCTCCAGCGGTGAGTTGCGCCTGGTCGGTGCCGGCGACCTGGAACATATGGTCGGTCAGTGGCAACCGATCGCCTGATCTGGCGGGGCGGAAAACCCGTTAATTGTGTATATATCACTTAAGTTTTTCCGCGCCCTGCCCGCCGCTTTGCAAAAAACCGAGCCTTGAATTTCAAGGCTTTTTTTTGCCCGTTTATTACTTGGGTACTAGTCCTTCGGCATAGCGCCGAGCCCTCTATATAAAGGGGTTAATACCAACTTGAGAATGGTGAAAAACCTGCCGTCGACTGAGATTACAGCCACGGACGAGGCATCGCCGACGACAGATCGGCGAGCCATCGAAGGCAACGTAACGTTGTGACAGGTGCAGGAATCTCAATCATGAAAACTCAAGTGATGTGGTCCAAATCGGCAATCGCGCTGGCACTGATTCTTTCGGTCGGCCTCGTCGGCTGCAGCAGCGGCGGTGGCGGCCATCGCAGCAGTTCGGGCAGCTCGACGGCGGACGGCACGGCGGGCACCGATGGCAGCGGTGGCGCGGGCGGCGGAAGCGGCGGCGATACTGCCGGCACTGGCGGCGGAACCGGTGGCACTGGCGGTACCGGCGGTGGCACTGATCCGACCAACCCAACCAATCCGACAGACCCGACCGATCCCACCAACCCGACCAATCCCGCTGCACCTTCGCTGGTGACCACAACACTTGTTCAGGATGTCGGCAAAACCGTCAGCGGTGTCGGTGATGGCGTCGGCCAGATCGGTGATTCGCTGAGCACGGTTCCAGTCGCTGGCGGCATCGTACAAAGCCTGGCCAACACCACCGGCAACGTCGTCAGTACCTTGGGCGATGGTGTCAGCAATGGCATCGGCAAACTGGCCACTGACCCCAACGGTCTGACCACCACAGCGGCCTCGCTTGGCGGCGTGGTTTCCGATGTTGGCGACGGCGTGTCGGACCTCAGCGTCAAACTGAACACAACGACCCGTAGCGTTCCCGTCGTGGGCGGCGTAGTCACCCGCGTGGCGCCGCTGGTCGATGGCATCGGTGAAAAAGTCACCATGCTTGGCGACACCCTCAACACCTCACTGACCAGCGGCCCGACCAGCCAGTTGACCAACAAGGTCGGCAGCGGCCTGGTGCCGGTGATCGCCATGGTCGAAAGCACCACCGACAAGCTCGGCGATGCCACCGGCCTGGGTGATCCGCTCAAAGGGGTGATCTCGAAAGTGGGCGGCACGGTGAACAGCCTCGGCGGCAAAGTTACCGACGCAGGCAGCGGCAATGCCCTGACCAACACCCTCGGCGGCGCGCTGAGCAACACCGGCACGGCGGTCGGCAAAGCGGGCGGCCTGGTGTCCAATGGCACTGGCTCGGGTACTGGCGGCATCGGTGGCATCGGTGGTGGCCTCGGCGGTACCGGCCTGCTGCAAACCGTCGGTGGTGCGGTGGTCAACGTCGGCAGCGGCCTGAATGCCGGCAGCACCAGCGGCGTGGTCAGTGCCGGCGGTGTTACCGCTGGCGGGCTGGGCACCACGATTGCGTCGATCAACACCGTACTCGGCGGCTCGGGCACACCGATCACTGCAACCACGTCGCCGCTGGCGAGTGTCGGCGCCGCAGTCGGTACGGGCCTCAATCCGGTCACCAGCGCGGTCACCACTGTCACTCAACAGGTCGGCGCCGCTACCGGTCTCGGCACTCCGGTCGCTGGTCTTACAAATCAGGTGGGCGCCGCAGTCGGCAATCTCGGCGGAGCGATTGCCGCCACCAACAACCCGGTCACCACTGCTGTCGGCGGTCTGGTTACCAACGTCGGCGGCACCGTGGCAGCGGTCGGTGGTCTGGTCAACAGCGGCACTGCCACTGGCGGCGGCACGGCAACCGGTGGTCTGGGCGGGGTACTCGGTGGCCTGACCGGCGCGCTGGGCGGCACTCAACGCTAAATTGCACCTGGCCGATTCGACGGCCTTACCTACAGCGCCTACGCTTGGTTGAGGGCGGAAGATTCCCACGAGTCTTCCGCCTTTTTTCTACGGAAAAACTTGCCCTGTGCTGTGTTCTGACCATGGAGTGTCCTATGCGCGTACTGGCATCCCTGCTGTGCCTGAGCCTCAGTTCCGCTGCCCTCGCCGACACCTTGCCCAGTTTTCTCAACAGTAACGAAACCATCCGCAACCTCCCCGTACCCAACCTGCCCGCCGACGCCTATCGGCCGAGCGCGGCGCCGCTGCAAGTGCCGGACCCGGGTGCGACCGCCGCGCAGCCACTGCTGATGGAAACCAAAGTCAACCTCAAGACCGTGCAGATCGAAGGCGGCACGATCTACCCGCTCAACGAACTCGCGGAAATCTACAAGCCACTGATCGGCCGCCAGGCCAGCCTTGCCGAACTGATCGAAGCCACGCGCAACATCACCCGTCGCTATCAGCAGGACGGCTATCTGTTGTCCTACGCGTTCCTGCCGCAACAGAGCTTCGATGACGGCGTGGCGCGGGTGGTGCTGGTCGAGGGCTACGTGCGCGATATCCAGATGCAGGGCGACATCGGCCGGGTCAAAGGCCTGCTCGACAAACTCGCCGCGAAAATCCAGGCCGAACGCCCGCTGACGCGCAAAACCTTCGAGCGCTACACCACGCTGATGAGCCGCATTCCCGGGGTAACCATTCAAGCGCAAGTGCCGCCACCGGGCACCACCGATGGCGCGACCACACTGGTCGCCCAGGCCAGTCGCAAACCGTTCACCAGCACCCTGAGCACCACCGAAGACAACCGTAACGGCCCGCAAGCGTTGCTCGGTGTCAGCAGCAATTCGCAGACGTCGATGGGCGAACAGTTGAGCCTCAGCGGCCTGTTTCCACCGGGCGACGATAAAGAGCATTACTACCGTCTCGACTACAGCCAGTTCCTCGATACCGAGGGCACGCAACTCAACGTCTCGGCCTCGCGTTACCGCGCCGACCCGGACACCGAAGTGCTGGTGGGCGGTGGCGGACGCCTGAGTACTCACCGCGAGAACGATCGCTACTCGATCGGCTTCAGCACGCCCCTGATCGCCTCCGCCAACGAACTGCTGACCGCCGGCTCGCGCCTGTATGCGGTCGACGACAAGACGCGCTACGACGGCATCAACTTTCCCTTCAGCACCGAACTGCGCACCGACGTCCGCGCCCTGGCTTTCGAAGGCGACTGGCGCAAGGCCGACGCCCGCCAACTGCGCATCCTCAGTGCCGGTGTCTACCAGGGCTTCGACAGCCTCGGCGCGCACACCAACTACGACGACATCGACCTGGATTTCTTCCGCGTCAGACTGTCCGGCGTGCAGAGCGACAAGTTTCTCGACAACTGGCAAGGCGTGCTCTCGGCGGCGCTGTACTGGAGCGACGACACCTTGCCTGACAGCGAACGCGCCGTATTCGGCGGGCAGAACTTCGGCCGTGGCTACCCCGACGACCAGGCCTCGGGCGACAAGGGTTGGGGCGTGGCCTACGAGGTCAACTACAGCTTCAACCGCGACGGCAACTGGGTGCGCATCCTGCAACCCTACGTCGTCGTCGACCGCTCGCGCAGCTGGTTCAACCAACTGCCGGTGCAGGCCAACAACCTGTCATCGACAGCCGTCGGGCTGAGGTTCGGCGATGCCAAGTACTACAACGTCGCCCTGGAAGTGGCGAAGGCCATGTCCGATGAAGCGCTGGATACGTTGAACCGCAAGCCTCGGTACAGCATCAGTTTCAGTTATCAGTTGTGATGGCCGAGCGGTGTGTCAGTCAGGATTTTTTTGACTGACGCACCGCCTTCGCGAGCAGGCTCGCTCCCACAGATTCGGCGGTGTTCACGGTTCCTCAGTACAACCGCCGGCCCTGTAGGAGCAAGCCTGCTCGCGAAAGCGTTCGGCTATTCAACCGATTTATCGCAGCGCTTAAACCAGCCGTTTAAACACACGCCCCGTTACCTCGCAACAGCCCACAAATCCTTGCGCCTTTGCCTACGGCTACGCCAGAATCCGCCGGCTTGTGCGCCTGGGGCGCGGGTTCTATCGTTTGCCTGCCACTGCTCATCAGTGGTCGGGTTTAGTCGCCCGCTTGTCCACGACGCACAGGTTCCTGTCAGCCAGGTATTGCATACCTGCACTTGATGGTGGCTGTGCGCAGGGCGCCTTCGGGCGCGCCGATTTCGTGGCTCATCGGTCGACTAACCTGCGTGCAGCTGCCTCCCTTTCGTTTAGTCGCGAACGGGTTGCGGCCCTACTCCATCAGGAGACTGAGCCCGTGAAAAAAATAACGCCCGATCCACCTCTTGCCGATCCAGCCTTCGCCGACCCGCTCGTCGAAGCGCAAAAACTCAAGGAAGCCGCCGACCGCGCCATCGATTACTACCTCAACCCCCGCCTCATCAAAGACCCTGCCGCACCGCGCAAACCCAGCACCCTGTTCATCGTCGACCCGGCTGCGGACAACGAAACCCTGTTGGTCCATGCCTGCGAATCACTGGCCTCGGCAAGCATCATGGCCAGCGACCTCGCCGGATTTATCGATGGACCGCAGCGCAGCTCCCTGCTGGGAATACAGCAAGTGATCATGCTGGGCGAACTGGCAGTCAACCGCGTACTGGACAGGCTCGTGCCGGAGTGACAAGAGCAAGAGGTTGATTGCGCAGGTGGTGAGTCAGGCAGAGCGTTGTCGGCTGGCAGGCCGCCTTCGCTGGCAAGCCAGCTCCCACAGTTTGAATCGAGTACATCAGCGAGAAACAGGTCGGCTGGCAGGCCGCCTTCGCCGGCAAGCCAGCTCCCACAGTTTGATCGGGTGCGTTCAGTGAGAAACAGGTCGGCTGTCAGGCCGTCTTCGCGAGCAGGCTCACTCCTACAGTTTTGATCGTGGGTGTTCAGTGAGAGACAGGTCGGCTGGCATGCCGCCTTCGCTGGCAAGCCAGCTCCCACAGGATTGATGTACATCAGGAAGAAAATGGTTGGCTGGCATGCCGCCTTCGCGAGCAGGCTCGCTCCCACAGAACAGCAAAATCAAAATCAAATCAAAATCAAAATCAAAAGATCGCAGCCTTCGGCAGCTCCTACACGATGAGCGTTAGCTCGAGTACCGCTTTTGATCTTGATCCACGGGCGACGTCGGAAGGCTGAGTGGAGGGATTGATCCGGGCGTGGGAGCGCAGCGACCGTTCGACGAAGTCGAACACAGCGGAAGGAGGTGCAGCGAAGCAAACCGTAGCCGCTGCGCCCGGATCAGTCACGGAGCGAAGGAACCCGAGCCTGCGAGGGCCGAACGCAGGAGCAAGCCTTTTCGGTTACCTTTTTGGCGTTTGAAAAAGGTGACCCGCCGTAAGGGCGGAACCGTAATCAGCCACCCCCACAGCAACGGATATTCACCCAAAACCCCACCAACACGGTCGGCCCAAAGGCCGCCGAGTCACCCGGCCTGCACCCGAGGCTCGGGAAACAGATTATTGAGAGTCTCCAACAACCTCACGTGATAAATCGGCTTGCGAAACAGATCCAGCACCTGCAACCGCAACATATCGCTGACATCCTCCATATCCGCATGCCCCGACATCACAATCACCGGCAAATGCTCCCGCGACGTATGCTCACGCAGCCGCCTGATCAGCGACATGCCCGACTCCTCGGGCATACGCAGATCAGTAATCACCAAAGCAATATCCGGATGCCGGGTCAACAGATGCAACGCCAGCTTCACCGACGTCGCGGTATGACAGGTAAAGCCCTCCCCCTCCAGCAACTCCGCCAACTCCAGCAACGCGTCTTCTTCATCATCAACCAGAAGCAGTTGTTGGCGGGGCGACGAAGACGCGTTCATAGGCAATACCTGAATACTGAAAGGTAAATCCAGTGTAGTGCGATATCAGCCAAGTGCAGAGTTCACAAAATCACGGCGTTGGCCGGGTCACAGCCGTACCATCGAGCGAGGTCAGAATATTGTTGAAGATCGCCAAGACCCTGTCTCCAAGCGGAGTGACGAACGCCACAACCACCACCGCCACCATCGCCACCACAATCGCATACTCGATCGCCGAAGCACCCTCTTCACTGCGGGCAAATGCGCGAGCCTTGGCCATCAGATAATCAAAAGTCATACCAAACATAGCTCCACTCCTTCGCGCCTCTGGCGCCGACATCACCACTGCGGCAAGGTTCCACCGTGCCACCTGAGCATTGTCAACAAACCCCCGCCCAACAACTGTAAGAACGCATTAATCACAAAGCATTAATCCCATCGTTTTTCCGCCGTTTCCGGCTGTTAACTGGCCAGAGTCATACTTTGGTACGGTTATTTCGCCTGTCATTAATGGCGCTTTTGCTTGGATCAGCTAGCTTGGAAATAGCGAAATAGTTGCATGTTCATAGCTGCCGAAGCAGTCCGCCTTTCGCAAGCAAATGCAATCGGTTGTGCAGCAGGAAAGGGAGAGCCGTCATGAACAGTCGCGTCACCATGGGCCTAGCCGCGTTGCTGTTGCTCGGCGCGGTTTTTGTCGGTTACTGGGGGCTGGTGCTCAGTCGTCAGCCGGCCCCGGTCGCCGAGGCGCCCGTCGCCCCAGCGGTCAGCATTGAACAGACTGTCGCGATTGCCGAAGACCAGACCCGCCAACCGGTGGTGGTGCTGCTCCACGATGTAGCGCCGTTCACGCCGTTGACCGCCGCCGATGTGACCGTGGAAAAACTGCGCAGCGCACCGGCCGGCAGCCTGACCAGCATTGAACAAGCAGTCGGCCGCACACCTTGGCGCCACCTCAGCGCCGGCACCTGGCTCAATGACGAAAGCTTCCAGGCTGGCGGTGCGTTGGCGCGGATGATTCGCCGCGACGAGCGCGCACTGACCGTGGCCGTCGATGAGGTGATCGGTGGCGCCGGGCAGTTGCTGCCGGGCGATTACGTCGATGTGCTGCTGTATCTGCGCGAGGACGCGAGCAATCTGCAGCAGTCGGCGCAGATCGCCGTTCCGGCCCTGCGCGTACTCGGGATCGGTGATCAGTACGGCCTGACCAACGATGGCCAACCGGCATCCCCCAACCTCAGCGCCGAAGAAAAACTCAAACAGGACCAGCGCCGCATCGCCGCACGCACCGTGGTGCTGGCGGTGCCGGAACAACTGCTCAGCCGCCTGATGCTCGCCACTCAAGTCGGCACCTTGCGCCTCGCGGTGCGCAGCAGCGAAGAACAACGGCTGGCCAAATACTGGGCCGGCGAAGCGCAATCGCCCGCGCACCTGGATCGCACCAACAGCCGGCTTTTCCAGTTCACTCAACTCGCCCTGGGCAGCGCCCAAAGAGCACCTGCCACCGCGAGTGCCGGCGCGGCGCCGAGGCCTGCGGTGGAAATCATTCGCGGCAACCAGATCAGCCAACAAACCCCATGACTGCGCAAGGATTCACGTGCATGCAGAGTCGACTCAGACCGACATTGAAACCGGCGCTCCGGGCCTTGCTGTTGTTGGGATTGACGATGGACAGCGCCTTCGCGGCGGTGGGCAACTGCTCGGCACTGCCGCGCCTGCCCTCGGTGATCGAAATCGGTGAAGGCTTCCAGCAGGACATGCAGTCACCGGTGGCAATCACTCGGCTGGCAGTGGGCGATCCGAAAATTGCCGACGTGCATGCCAATGGCGGTTCGTCCTTTTTGCTCACGGGCGTCGGCCCCGGCGCGACCAGCCTGATGGTCTGGACGGCCTGTTCGGCGCAGCCGCAACAAGCCATGGTCTTCGTCCAAGGCGCGGCGACCACGGCGCTGACCAGCAGCGTGCCGTCGGACGATCCGACCCTGCCGTCGCAAGTGCAGACCGACATCCGTTTCGTCGAAGTCAGCCGCACCAAACTCAAGGAAGCCACGGCGTCGCTGATCGGCACGCGCGGTAATTTCCTGTTCGGTTCGCCCGGCACGCTGCCACCAATTGACGGCGTGCCGCAGCCACGCCTGCCGGTGGATAACTCGCTGTTCAATTTCTCCTGGGTCGGCGGCAAGACCATGGCGATCATCAACGCCCTGGAAACCAGCGGCTTCGCCTACACCCTGGCGCGACCAAGTCTGGTGGCGTTGAACGGGCAGAGTGCAAGCTTCTTGGCCGGCGGGGAAATCCCGATTCCGGTGCCCAGTTCCGGCAGCGACAGCGTGTCGATCGAGTACAAGGAGTTTGGCATCCGCCTGACCCTGACGCCGACCATCATCGGCCGCGACCGCATCGCCTTGAAAGTCGCCCCGGAGGTCAGCGAACTGGATTTTGCCAACGCGGTGAACATCGCCGGCACCACCGTTCCGGCGCTGACCATCCGCCGCACCGATACCAGCGTGTCACTGGGTGATGGCGAAAGTTTCGTCATCAGCGGTTTGATCAGCACCACCAACAGCTCGCAAGTGAACAAGTTTCCCGGCCTGGGTGACATTCCCATCCTCGGCGCGTTTTTCAAAGGTTCGCAGATCAAACGCGAAGAGCGCGAGCTGCTGATGATCGTCACCCCGCACCTGGTCCAGCCACTGGCGGCGGACGCGCGACTGCCGTCGTTGCCGGGGGAGAAACTGCGCAATTACGACCCGAATTTCTATCGCATGTTCTTCCTCGAGAACGGCAACTTCGACAAGCGCAGCGGGTTGTCGCAATGAACCAGAATCTCAGTCAGACCTTCCTCGCCATCACCCGCAACAGCACCGATCTGGAATGGCTGCAAAGCGCCCTCGCGCCACTCGGCCAGGTCATCAGCGCCGGTGCCGGCAGCCTCGACGAATTGCTCGCACTGGTCGATGTAACGTTCGCCAATCTGGTCTTCGTCGGTCTCGACCGCGAGCATGTCGTGGCGCAGAGCGCGCTGATCGAAGGTGCGCTGGAAGCCAAGCCGATGCTGGCGATCGTTGCTCTTGGCGACGGCATGGACAATCAGCTTGTGCTCAATGCGATGCGCGCCGGCGCGCGGGATTTTGTCGCCTATGGCTCGCGTTCCAGCGAAGTCGCCGGACTGGTGCGGCGCCTGGGCAAACGCCTGCCCGCCGTCACTCCCAATACCCAGCTCGGCGGGCTTACCGTGATGTACGGCGTGCAGAGCAGTTCCGACGGTGCCTTGCTCGCCAATCACATGGCCATGGTCGTGCAGAAAAGCGGCCAGCAAACCCTGCTGCTCGACCTCGGTCTGCCCCGGGGCGACAGCCTCGCGTTGTTGGGACTGGAGAGTTCGTTTCACTTCGGCGATGCCCTGCGTCATTTGCGCCGCCTCGACGCGACGCTGATCGACAGCGCATTCACCAGCGCCGACCACGGCCTGCGCATTCTTGCCTACGCCAACACTGACGAGCCGCTGGAAACCACCAGCGCCGCCGAGCTGTACATGCTGCTCAGCGCCCTGCGCCAACACTTTCAGCACATTGTCGTGAACCTCACCGGGCAGGCCGACAGTGAGGCATTGCGCACCTTCGTCAGCCATTGCGACAAACTGCTGTGGTACACCGACCAGAACGTACTCAACTGCCGACGCAACCTCGCCGTGCTCAACCAGTGGCGCGAGAAAGGCATGAAACTCGAGCACGGGCGCTTGCTGATCGATCGCTACCTGAGCAACGTTGCGCCGGATGCCGATACCCTGGGCAAGACCTTCAATCTGGAAGTCATCGCCATGCTGGCGTTCAGTCCCGATGTGCGCCTGAACGCGAAAAACCAGGGCGTGAGTCTGTTCGAACTGGCGCCGCGAGAGAAACTCACCCAGAGCCTGCGCGCCCTCGGCGAACGTTTGGCCAAGCGTTCCGAAGGCCTGAGCAAACCGAAAGTCACCTGGTTTGATCGTCTGCGAGGTAACTCATGAGCGCAGAAAAACTCTTTGGCGCGACGCCACGCGGAGCGATCGGTAACAGCGATCACGAAGGCCTGAAACTGGTCCTGCACCGCTACATCATCGACGCCATCGAGGAGTCGGGGAAAAACCTGCTGGAAGGTTCGCGCCAGCAACTGGCGCAGTTCGTCACCGACAAGGTCGCCGAATACATCGCGCGTTTGCACCTGGCGATTTCGCGCTACGAGATGGAGCGCCTGGGCGAGGAAATCGTCGACGAACTCACCGGATTCGGCCCACTGGAAGTCCTGCTGCGCGACCCGTCGGTGACGGAAATTCTGGTCAACGGCCCGCACCGGGTGTTCATCGAGCGCGACGGCGTTTTGCATCAGAGCGATCTGCGTTTTATCGATGCGCATCACGTCGAGCGGGTCATGCAACGCATCCTTGCGCCGCTCGGCCGCCGCCTCGATGAGTCCTCGCCGATGGTCGATGCGCGCCTGCCCGATGGCAGCCGGGTCAACGCGATCATCCCGCCGATTGCCCTCGACGGCCCGTGCCTGTCGATCCGCAAGTTCCGCAAGGACATGCTCAAGAGCACCGACCTGATGGCGATGCAGACCATCGATCTGGCGATTTTCGAATTCCTGCAGAACGCCGTGGGCAGGCGCTGCAACATCCTGATCAGTGGCGGCACCGGCACCGGCAAGACCACGCTGTTGAACATCCTCAGCCAGTTGATCAACCCGCACGAACGGCTGGTGACCATCGAAGACGTCGCCGAACTGCAGCTCGGCCATCCGCATGTGGTGCGCCTGGAAACCCGTCCGCCGAATGCCGAGGGTCATGGCGAGGTCAAGGCCAGCGACCTGATTCGCAACGCCCTGCGCATGCGTCCCGACCGGATCATTCTCGGCGAGATCCGTGGCGTCGAAGTGGTCGACGTGCTCACCGCGATGAACACCGGCCACGACGGTTCGATGAGCACCGTGCATGCCAACAATGCGCAGGACGCGTTGCTGCGTCTGGAGACTCTGGTCGGCCTGACCGGGCGCTCGATCGCCGAACGCACCTTGCGCCAGATGATCTGCGCCGCCCTCGACGTGATCATTCAACTGACACGCATGCCCGACGGTCGACGCTGCGTCAGTGAAGTGGTGGAAGTGGTCGGCATCCGCGAGGACGTCTACGTCACCAACACCCTGTTCCGCCTCGACCGCCGCACGGGGTTCGGCTTTGTGCGCGAAGCGGTCAACCCGGCCGGCGACAAGCTGCGCCAAGACGCTCACCTGGGCTGACGGCGAGGAGCACGCAGATGCTGGGACCGATCATTCTTATCGCCATTTGCCTGATGCTGCTCGGGCTGTCGATCTATCTGTTCCTGCAAGGCCTGCGCAAGACCGCGACGGAAAAAGTCCTCAATCGACTCGCTGCGGGGCAACCGCAATTGGCCGTGGAACAGACGAAATGGGTGGGATTGGAGCGCATGTTTTTGCGTGCCGGCCTCGGTCAGCCGAGCGAGCGCTTCGGCCTGTGGCTGAGCCTGTGGGCGGCGGCCATGGGCCTGGGATTTCTGCTCGGGAGCTGGGTTGGTTTGCTGATCATGTTGCTCGTCCCGCCCGTGACGTTGCGGCTGTACATCGCCATTCGCTACCGACGGCGGATCCGCCGCATGATCGAACAACTGCCGCAATTGCTCGACCACACCGTGCGCAGTCTCAAGTCCGGGCGCACGCTGAGCGATGCGGTGCTGGGCGGCATAGAGGCCAGTGAAGATCCCTTGAAAGCGGCCATGGGCCGGGTGCAGCGCAACGTGCAACTGGGGGTGAACCTGCCCGATGCGGTCAGCGATTTTGCCGAGCTCTACGAGCAGGACGAATTGCGCATGTTCGCCCTCGGCCTGAAGGTCAATCACCGCTACGGCGGCAATGCCAGTGAACTGCTGGAGAACCTGATCAAACTGATCCGCGAACGCGATCAGGGCGCTCGACAGCTGCGCGCGTTGACGGGGGAAACGCGCATGACCGCTTGGGTGCTCGGTTTGCTGCCGCTGATTCTGGTGAGCTACTTCATGCTGACCAACCCCGGCTACATGCTCGGCATGTGGCACGACGAAAGCGGCCAGACCATGCTGCTCAGCGCCGCCGTATTGCAGGTGATGGGCAGTCTGGCGCTGTGGCGCATGTTGCGGAGCGTTTGAGATGGTCTGGCTCGCGGCGTTGCTGTTGCTCCTCGGTTCGCTGTTATTGCTGGGCAATCACCTGTTCACCGAGCGCCGCCGCGTGCGTCAGGTGCATCAGCGCTTGCACGGCCAATTGGTGCGGGAGAACCGTTTCGGCCACTGGCTGCGCGCGCTGGGCAACAGCCGTTTCGGCCGGGGTTCGGTGAGCATCGACAGCGAAACCCAGACCCTGCTCGGCCGCCTCGGCTGGCGCCGCGCCAACGAGCGCGCGCTCTTCGCCGCCTGCCAGATCGGCACGCCGCTGCTCGCTCTGGGGCTGGCGATCTTTTTGCAGGAAGTGTTTTTCCCGCAGACCAGCCACCGCTGGATGGCGCCGATGTTCGCTGCGGGCGGCGGCTATTTACTGCCCAAACGCCTGCTCGCCTACGCCGCCGCCCGCCGACAGAAAACCATCGCCGTGGAAATTTCCACGTTCATTCCGCTGCTGCGCATCCTCTTCGAATCCGGCATGGCCGTTGAACAAGCGCTGCGCGTGCTCAGCGTCGAAGCACAGAAACTGCTGCCGGAGCTGACCAGCGAACTGCGCCTGATCCTCAGCCGCGTCGACTCCGGTCTGGAGCTGGGTCAGGAGCTGAACAAGACCGCGGTGATGCTCGCGGTGGACGAATTCACCGACACCTGCGTGATTCTCCAGCAACTGATCCACCAGGGCGGCGGTGCGATGAAATCACTGCTGGCACTCAAGCAATTACTGGACGACCGACGCCTGACCCGGCTGCAGGAATACATCTCGAAGATGTCGGCGAAGATGTCGGTGGTGATGATGCTGTTTCTGTTTCCGGCCCTGCTGATCGTACTGGCCGGCCCGGGTTTCACCGCCATTGCCCGCGCGTTCGCAAACTGACCTTGGCTCATGGAGAGCGTTTGATGAAAGTACTGATAGTCATGGCAAGTCTGTTGCTGCTCAGCGGCTGCGCCACGGATGGCCAGGCGCCGTGGACCTCGCTGCTGTCGCCGTCCAGCTGCAGCAAACTCACGTCGGAGCAGGAACTGTCGCTGAACCTCGCCGATGATCTGACCAGCGACGGCAAGCTCCACGCCAGCCTGGCCAATCTGCAAAGCCTGCCGGACAACCTCAGCGAAGTGCGCCTGCGCAAAGCCAAGGTCTATCGCCTGCTCGGCCGCAGCGAAGCCGAGCCGCTCTACCGCAGCCTGCTCGGCGGCTGCCTCACCGCCCAGGCCGAACATGGCCTGGGCCAGGTCTACGCCGCCCGTGGCGACAACGGCCAGGCCCAGGCCCACCTGCAACGCGCCGCGCGCCTGGCGCCCACCGACGAAAAAATCCGCAATGACCTCGGCGTGGTCTACCTCAACCAACTGCGCCTCAACGAAGCGAAATTCGAATTCCTCACCGCCATCGAGCTGAGCCAGAACAATCAACTGGCGACGCTGAACATGGTCACCCTGCTGCTCTACCAGAACGACTGGCCGCAAGCTGCGGAAATCGTCAGCCGCTCGAAACTGAGCCCGGAACAATTCACCGAAGCGCAGCAACGCGCGGAAAAACTCAAAGCCCCGGCCCACGCAAAAGCCGCACCCGGCGACCGCGTCGCCGCCTTCATCGACCCGCTACCGCCGACGCTCGAATAGGAGACAGCCATGACCATCCGCAAAGGCCTGTGCTACCTGACCCTGCTCACCCTGCCCCTCAGCGCCCACGCCATCGACACCGGCCCTGCTTCTGCGCAGCAGCAGGAAACCGAAGGCTGGCTGGTCCTGCAAAGCCGCAACAAAGCCGCCTCGCCGAAACCGCAAAGCGCCACCGCCACCGAACGCGAACTGGCGATGCAGCGCTGGCTGAAGAAATACCAATACGAGATCCCGGATTTTTACGATCCGGATGCGGGCGGGAAGATCGAGAGCAAGAATTAGTTTGGTGGAGCCCTTGAAGGCCCCTTCGCGAGCAGGCTCGCTCCCACAGTTTGCAATGCATTTCCCCTGTGGGAGCGAGCCTGCTCGCGAAGAACGATAACGCGGTCGCAGGTCAGCTCTGCGGATCCACCCGATCCAGCGCCCGATTCACCGCCAACTCCGCCAGCATGACAATCTGCTGAATTGCCAACGCCGTGCTGCGCTGAAACCCGCTCAACTCGCCAGCGAAATTACTCGCCATCGCACTCGCTGACGCCAGCGACTCACAGGCATGCGCCAACAGGCTTTCGGTATCGACATTGGGCACCACCATGAACAGCGTGCTGGGCGGGTGCGGTTTTGCAGGTGCGGGGCAGAGATAGAAATCGAGCGCGCGTTTTATCGCTTCGCGGTTTTTCACCAGATCGTCGGCGCGCATGGCGTCTTCGAGCGGCGTGGTGGGGGATGGGGGTGGGTCTGGGATCAGTTTGTCCATGAGAACTCCTACTTGGCTGTGACGCCCTCTTCTGTCGTTTCCACACGACAAAAGGTGGCAGCTGTACGCAGGGTGGAAAACCGATAAGTAGGCAACCGGCCAGACCAAAGTCTGCCCACGCACAGCCGCCGCGACACAGTTTGCAGACGAACGAACACGCCGACAACGATTACGGTAGCAATGCAAAGCAACTACTTGAATTTCAGGTTTCCACACCTGGACGCTGAGTTGTCAGCGACAGCCAGAGACTAGTGACCCGACGTCCGACGGACAACCTGAAAACCTTGTGGGAAGGTTCTGGCAAATCAGACACAGATTTAAACAATCAAAATCAAAAGCACCCTCACCCTAGCCCTCTCCCAGAGGGAGAGGGGACCGACCCGAGTTGTTTGGGCGAAGTACACCGACCTGAAATACCGAGTTGAATACAGATTTTGAAGCAGATCAAAAGCACCCTCACCCTAGCCCTCTCCCAGAGGAGAGGGGACCGACCGAGTTGTTTGGGTCAGGTATGCCGACCTGAGATACCGAGTCGAATGCAAATTTTGAACAACCCGCAAATCGGCTCCCTCTCCCTCGGGAGAGGGCTGGGGTGAGGGGCGAATCCAGCGCAAAACAAAAGCCAGACACCGCATGCTTTTCACCACTCAAAACAATGAGCGCAAGCTCGAGTAGCTTTTGATCTTGATCTTGATCTGGGAGCCCGTCGGCAGGCTGAGTGGAGGGATTGATCCGGGCGTGGGAGCGCAGCGACCGTACGACGCAGTCGTACACAGCGGAAGGAGGTGCAGCGAAGCAAACCGTAGCCGCTGCGTCAGGATCGATCCCGGAGCGAAGGAACCCCGAGCCCCAGCGAGGGGCCGAACGTCAGGGCGAAGACCTTTTGGTTACTTTGGGCTGGGCCGGCATTCCGGCGTTTGCCAAAAGTGACCCGCCGTAAGGGCGGAACCGTAATCAGCGACACCAAAAAAAACGGATATTCACCCCAACCACCCAAAGCATGGTCGGCCCAAAGGCCGCCAATTCAATGCGCCGTAACCCGCTGCCGCCCCGCCGAACTACCAGGAGAAAGCGCCAAAGCCAACTGCGTCCGATTATGCATATGCGTCAACCGCAACACCTGCGACACATACAACTTCACCGTATTCTCGGTAATCCCCAACTCACAGGCAATCTGATAATTGGTCTGCCCCTTGCCCACCAACCGCGCCACATCCAACTGCCGGGGCGACAACTGACTGAACACCGCCGGCATCTCCACGGACTCAGGCTCACCATCACTCACCACCGGCACGGGCGAGCGCCGCACCTTGTCCAGATCCTGATAAAGGTCATCAATCGACTCGGACAAAAACTGCAACTTCTGATTCAAATGCCCCAGATGCAGATTCTTCTGCCGCTCCTGCAAAGCCAGTTCCTGGCGCTGCACACCCTCAAGCAACTCTGCCAGATCGATCGGCTTCTGATAGTAATCGGCAATCCCCGCACGCAACGCCTTGATCACATCCTGCTTGTCGGCGCGCCCGGTGAGCATGATCGCCTCGAACACCCGCTGCTTGCCGGCCAGACGCTGCAACGCCTGGATCAACTCGATGCCGTCCATGTCCGGCATGTGCAAGTCACTCAGCACCAGACCGATGTCCGGGTCCGCCCGGAACAGCTCGATGGCTTCAAGACTCGAGTCGCACGGCACGCAACGGTAGCCACTGCTCTCGAGAAACTCACAGAGTTCTTCAACGATCAGCGGCTGATCATCGACCACGAGGATTTTTACCGAATTAGGCTTGTTCACGAACCACTCCATTTGCTCGGCCAACGCTGACGATTCCTGCACTTTGGTGGCGTATTCGCCTGAATTGAAAGTAGACCCACTTTCCGACTATGTACATAGGACTAGTGGCACCCCGCGATCAGGTGATCCAGTACAGCGAAAGCACTACCCCTACCCACACGAACGGCGCAAATGGCAGCTTTTTTGACTTGTCCGGGGCCAGATGACGCACATGCTCTCTAACCCCTTGAGCCATATGAGGCCAGACTTTTGGCGCGAGCAGCAGCCACAGCACGCTGGCCACGCCCGCGCCGATAAACGCGCCAAGAACGAATATGCCGTTCGTCGCAAGAGCCAGGGCTGTCATTAATTTCACATCGCCGGCGCCCATGCGGCCCAAGAAATAACCCGGCAGCGTCAGCAGCAGAGCGATCAGGCAGGCCCAGCCGCCCTGCCCCGCGTCGGCGCCCAGCCAAGTAGTGCCAGTCGCCAACAACCAGACCAACGCCAGCGCGCCGACGCCTAACGTCAAAGCATTGGAAATTCGCCGCTGCCGGGCATCTTGGGCGGCGCAGATCGCCAGCCAGATCAGAACAAGGGAAATCTGCATCCGCTGAAAGCCGTCCGTTTTGCCTGATTGATTCTATGCTGATACTACGCAGTGACTGTCAGGGTAGACGCACGCATGAAAAACGGCTTTCGCAGGTCGCAAAAAGGTGTGGTGGCGATCGAATTCGCCTTGGTGTTCATCATCTTTTTCGCAGTGTTTTACGGGTTGGTCAGCTACGGCCTGCCCTTCGTGATGATGCAATCGTTCAACCAGGCCACCGCTGAGGCGGTGCGCCGCAGCGTTGCGGTGGACCCGACCACGCCGAACTATTCGACGGTGGTGGTCAACACCGCCAATGCCGCGCTGACCCAGCAACTGCAATGGCTGCCTTCGGCCTTGAATCTGGTGGTCGGCACCGACACCAGTGCGGCCTACGACGCGGGGACTGGCACCCTGACCGTCAGCGTCAATTACCCGGTGAGCAAGCTCAATCAGATCATGCCGTTTCTGGTGCTGCCCGGGATCGGCACGGTGCCCAATCTGCCCACGCACCTCACCGCCCGCTCGAGCCTGCAATTTTGACCGCCGGCGATAAGCTTTTCGGGCGCTTGCTCAAGCGCGCCCCCGTCGCAGCCCACGACTTGCCGGACCACCTCGGCGCGCCGCCGATCGGCCTGCATTTTTATCTGGACGGCAACGGCGATGTGTTGCAGATCGCCGGCCCGCTGCGGCATTTGCTCGCCCAGCACAAACCTCAGGGTCAGCCGCTGCCGCTCCGCGCCTACCTGCTGCCGCACAGTCTGCTGACCATCGAAGGTCAGCCGCGAGACTGGCAAGGGCAATTGCTCGATCTGGATTTCAGCGGCCTGAATGATCAGCCGCTGCACCTTCGCGGCTGGGTGCAGCCACTAAACGATGGCTGGCAACTGCAGATGCTCGACATCGCCGACCTGTTGCTCGAACGTCAGCAAGCGCGCGACCGCGACGCCTGCCAGACCCTCGCCGCGCAGGTCAGCGATCGTCTGCGCACGTGCAGCCTGACGCGTCTGCCGACGGTGCTTGGCGAACAATTGCAGGCCATCGCCCAGCGCTGGCACATCCCCTGCCTCGCCGTGGCGTTACTGGATGAACAGGCCCAGGGCTGGCAGATTCATCAACAGTTTCGCGGCCACGATGCCCCGCAGCTGTGGGAGGACGGCCAGCCGCTGGGCACGCCGCTGGACAGCCTCAACGGCAGCGCGCCGCAACGCCTCGCCGGCCCGCAGGGCCGCTATGAACACTCGCGATTGCAGGCCACGTTCGGCAACGCCAACGGTTTCGCCGTGCCCTACAGCAATGACCAGGGCGTGGTCGCCTGGCTGCTCTGCGGGTTTTATACGGTCGACAACGTGGCGCCATGGCTGACCGATCGCGACTGGCTGACCCTGGCCGGCGCGCTGGCCGGGCCGCTGCTCAGCCGCTTGCGCGAGCAGCGCCATGTGCAATCGATGGAGCGTCTTGATTCCCTGCAAAACCTGCTCGGCACCGGCTGGTGGGAAATCAGTGCCGAAGAGCAGATTGCACTGGCGCCGACGCTGGCCTCGGCACTGAATCTCAGCGATCGCCTGCTGCCGGTAGAAGACTGGCTGTCGCTGTTTCATCCCGCCGATCGCGCCGAGTTGCGCAGCCGCCTGCGCGCCCTGCAACTGCAAGGAGAAGCGCTGACCCTGAGCGTGCGTCTGCACCGCGCGGAGGTCGGCGCAGCAGCGACGTGGTATCGGATTCAGGGCCAGGTCAGCGGCACCGGTGAGCATCGGCGTCTGGTCGGGTTCATGCTCGACATCAGCGACATCCAGAATCAACAACAGCGCGCCGCTGCCGCCCATGCGCGGCTCGATAATCTGATTGCCAGCTCACCGGCGGTGATCTACGTGCAGCGCTATGCAGAAGGTGCACTGATCCCGGCGTTTTTCAGCGCCAGCCTGCAACCCTTGCTGGGCTGGACGCTGGAAGATTGCGATGCAGCAACACTGGTCGAGCGCGTGCATCCCGACGACCGTGAACTGTATTTCCAGCGCAACCGCCAGCTGCTGCGCGAAGGCTCGGTGCGCGCGCGTTATCGCCTGCGCGACAACCGTGGCGAGTATCACTGGCTGCTCGATGAGGCAAAACTGCTGCGCAACGATCTCGGCCTGCCGGTCGAGGCGGTGGGCCTGTGGCTGGACGTCACCGACGCAACGCTTGCCGCCGAGCAGGTGCGGCAAAGCGAAGAGCGCTATCGGATTCTGGTCGAGGACTCGCCGGCGATGATCTGCCGTTATCGCCCGGACCTGACGCTGATCTTTGGCAACCGACCGTTGGCGACTTATCTGGAATGCACCCCGGAACAACTGCCCGGGGTTGATCTGGGTGGCTGGATGTCCGAAGAACAGCGCGCAGCGTTCGTTCAACGCTTGAGCCAACTGACGCCGGAACAGCCAGTGAGTACAGCGGAAATCAGCCTGCAATTGCCCAGACGCGAACACGCCTGGTGGGTCTGGTCGGATCGCGGCGTGTTCGACGAGAGTGGGCAACTGCTCGAAGTGCAAGCCGTGGGCCGCGACAACACCGAGGTGCGCCGCTCGCAACAGCAACTCACCCAAAGCGCGAAAATGGCCACCCTCGGCGAAATGGCCACCGGCCTTGCCCACGAGATCAATCAACCGCTGAACGTGATGCGCATGGCCATCGTCAACGTGCTCAAGCGCCTCGGCAACGGTGAGGTGCAGGTCGATTATCTGACCGACAAACTCAACCGCATCGACGCTCAGGTTCAACGCGCGGCGAAGGTGGTTGACCACATGCGCGTGTTCGGCCGGCGCTCGGAAATCGAACAACAGCTGTTCAATCCGGCCCAAGCCATCGAAGGCACCCTGTCGCTACTGGCCGAAGGCATGCGCGGCAAAGGTGTCGATCTGCGCATCAGTGAGACCGGTTTCGAGGCGCAGGTGCGCGGCTACGTCGATCAGTTGGAGCAGGTGCTGATCAATCTGATGGTCAATGCCCGCGACGCCCTGCTCGGCAAACGCGAGGGCGACTCAACGTTCAAGCCGTGGATTTCGATCTACGCCGAGCGCGACGAGGAAAGCGTGCGGCTGTGGGTCGAGGACAATGGCGGCGGTATCGATCCGCGTTTGCTGGAGCGGATCTTCGAGCCGTTCTTCACCACCAAGCCGATTGGCGTCGGCACCGGTCTGGGCCTGTCGGTGAGCTACGGCATCATCGCCAACATGGGCGGGCAATTGAGCGTGCGCAACTCCACGGAGGGCGCACGGTTCTGCATCGAATTGCCTATTGCCACGGATGATCAGATCACCAGATAGGCCTTGCCGGTCTGCCCGCAGGTCATGTTGGCGCCCACCTCGGTGTTCATCAGATTGATGCCCAGGCCTTTGAGCAAATTATTCAACAACGGGTCGAGCAAGGGACTGATCAAACCGGTGACCACTGGCAACAAGCGGTTGCTGACGTCGCTGATCAACGAAGCCACACCGGTGACGACAGCGCCCAGCGGGTTGCTGCCCACGGGTTTGTAGACGATCAGGTTGATGCCCGACAGGGTGTTCGCCAGGCTGCCGACGATGTTGCTGGTCGGCGCGGCCGGTAGCACGCTGGGCGGCAGTTTCAGATTGGCCGGGGTGGCGAAGGGTGTGGTGCTGGAGAACAGCAGATTCTGCGTGGTCTGCGCGACGCTGGTGTCGAGTTTGATGGCGATGCCGCCCGCGCCGTATTGCACGTGGGAGGCGGCATCGCAACTGCCGATGCCGAGAATCCTGTGGCAGGTGATGATGCCGAGATCGACCAGCGGCAGCGGCGCCACCGTTGGTTCGGCGACTGAAGAGAACGCCGCGACAGGATCGATCTTGCCGAGTTTGAGATCTGCCAGAGAGGTCGTGGTGGCGGCAGTCAGGCTTTTGCTGCCGCTGTCGTCGGTCGGGCAGCGGTAATCGGTGACATAGCTTTTCGCCCCGCCGGCATCCAGCGCGATGTCGATCTGCGGTGAGGGCAGCAGCTTCGGATCGAGCTGTTGGCAACCGGCACCCAACAGGCAGAACACTGAATTGATTGTGTCCACCAGATTCAGGCTCAACAGCGCATTGAGCGTCGGCGTCAGCGTACCGACCAGGCCCAGCACCGCATTGGTCAGCCCCGTCACCCCCGTGAGCACCGGCAGATTCACCGACAGCAGCGTGCGCACCTGCGCAGTGCGCACATAAATTCGGTCCGGTCCCAGCGGGTCGGCCTTGGCCCGCGCCGGGTCGCCAATTGCCGAGAACTGCGGCGGTTCGATCACCTTCACCCGTACCGTGACACCTGCCAGCCCCAGCACGTTGACCGGCAAGTTCGCCGCCACCGCGCTCTTGCTGTTGGCCAGTTGCACCACGCCTTGCACCAGTTGCAGCAATTGCAGATTGGCATCCAGCCCCGCCGCCGTCGTGCCGGTCTGCAGTTGCAGGATCTCGCCGAGTCTGACCGGCGCCGCGTTGATCGCGGCGACCTGCAACTGGCCCAGCGCGGTGACCACTTGCGCAGTCGCGCCGTTGAGCTGCACCACCGTCGCTGCGGCCTGAATCAACTGCGTCACCGTCGCTTGGGTGTTGAGCAATTGCGTGTAGTTGCCGGCACCGACGTTGAGGTCGATGGCCAGTTGATCGAGGTATTTGAGCAGGTTGATATCGGTGTGCAGCAAGCCGTCCCAGCCCACCGCCGTGAGGTTGACGCTGCCGCCGAGCAACCCGGAAAACAGCGGATTGAGGATGTTCGACTGCGCCGTGTCGATGCTGGCGAGGGTGCTGCGAATATTCAGTTGGGCGACGGTCGGCTGCGGTTTGGCCGCGACTGCCGAAGCATTGAGCGTGGTATTGAGGCTGACCGGCGTGGCACTGAACAGCGCCTGCACACCGCCAGCAAAACTGCTGGTGACCGTACGACTGGCAACGACTTTGACTGCGCTTGATTGCGTGGCATCGACAGTGAAACTGCGCATACCGCTGGCAGCGGTGGCCAGTGTGCCGCAGGTGGTCGCGAGCGTATTGGCGGCATCCACCACGTAGCCATTGCGCAGCGCACTTTGCCCGGCATAACTGGCGGCGCTCAGCCCGGGCAGGCAATTGCCGCCGCGACTGACGGCTTCAAGGGCGGCGGTATCGACGACCCGCTGCAATTTGCGCTGTTCCATGTACAAGCGACCGCTGTCGACCACTAGCAGCATCATCACCAGCGCCAGACTCAAAGTGGCGGCTGCCATCAAGCCGATCGCCCCGCGTTGCCGGGCCGGGCCGTTGCCTTGCGATCCTGGCGACATGGCGCACTCCTTTGCCGGCGCAGTGCCGAGCGCTACCTCCGTTAATGAAAAAGAGTGTAGACGCGGTCGGTCGAGAGTGCTGGCGTCGCGCCATTCCTGTCAGCACCGCCACTGTGGGAGCGAGCCTGCTCGCGAAAGCGTCGTGCCAGAGGATTCATGCTGCATGACACACCGCCTTCGCGAGCAGGCTCGCTCCCACAGGGACGGTTCAGAGCGGTTCAACGCGGTGGATAGTTGGCCAGGATCCGTGCGACGGTCTCGCGAATGGCATTGCTGCGGTCAGCCGGATTCGGGCGGTTGCTGAGCATTTGTTCATCGCTGCCACGCCAGACCAGTTTGCCGTCCTTGCCGTCGAGCAGGTCGATCTGAATGGTCGCGACCTTGTAGGTGATGTTGCGCGTTTCGTTGTACATCGGTGCGCCCCAGTAGCCGTTCCACGGGCCGCCCCAACCGCCGCCGTAATTGGTCGTCACCTGCTGCTGCCGGTCCTCGACGATCAGGTAGGTCTGCACGCTAAGATCACCCTTGCCGCCGCCAGCAGCCGGGCGCAAACCGCGCTGATCGAGTTGATCGGCCACCGCCTGGCGGATGCGCTGTTCGGTCAAGTCACTCTTGATGCGTGGATCATCGGGGCGATATTGCAGGGCCGGGTCTTTCCAGCTCCAGCTGCGATAAGCGGCAAAGTCGCGGCTGGCGTCGAAATCGTGATTGACCTGATTGGCGGCGCAGGCACTGAGCAGCGCGGCAACAGCGAGTAGAGCGAGACGGCGGAACATGATTTTTCTCCGGGTGAAGGCATGAACCTGCTGACACGACGTCAGCTGGGAGGATACGCCGCCATGGCTTTTTCCACAGCCTCGCGGATCGCATCGGCGCGTTCGATCTGATTGCCCTGGGTGCCGGTCTCGGCGCTGGCGCTCCACACTGGCTGACCATTGCCGGCATCGAACAGATCGACCCGCACCACCACGACCTGCTCCTGATAGGTGCGCACGATCGGCACGCTGTTGTACATGCCGTAACCGCGACCATAACGATCATAGCCGCCGTATCCGCCGTAGTAGCCGTAGTCGTCGCGAACCTGACGCAAACGGGTTTCCAGACGCAGGTCGGCGCTGACCAGCAGGTCGGCCGGGCGGTTGTCGCGCATCGGCCGCAAGCCGCGTTGGTCGAGGGCGTTGCTGACCGCCTCGGCCACTTGCGCCGAATCGGCCCACGCCGTGCCCGGCGGCAACTGCCCGTCGCGCCAGGCCCAGTTGCGGTAGCGCCCGTAATCACGCCGCGGCGCCGGGTAGGCGCTACGGTCGAAGGTGGTGGCGGCTTGCGGCGGTGCCGGCGGCAACGGCCGTGACTGGGCCACGTAGGGGTTGCTGCCTTGGCAAGCGGCCAACCCCAGACTTATCAGCAATAACCCGCATCGAGCTTTCATGTCGCGCTCCGCTCAGATCGGCCGGCAGATCCAGTGCAAGTAACGCCCAAGCCCGGCGAAGCCTGGGTGACGACGGTGCGCGAGTTCCATTTCCAGCAAGTCCGCCAGTTCGGCGCGGGCCTGGAATTCCACCGGCATGTAATCGTGAAATACCCGTACGCCGCTCTCACTTTCGACCTGCCACATTCCGGCGAGTTGCGTTGCCAATTCCCGTGGGTCGAGAGGCTGCTGCGGGGTCAGGCTCTGCTTTTCGCCGGCCATGACGTTCTTGCGCATTTTCTTGAAATGGCCCTTGAGCAGATTGCGATAAATCAGCGCATCACGGTTGTAGAACGCCAGCGACAGCCAGCCGCCGGGCTTGGTCAACTGATGCAGCACCGGCAGGATTGCGTGGGGCTCGGCGAGCCATTCCAGCACGGCGTGGCAGATCACCAGATCGTAGGGCTCGGTGAGCTGGCCGAGCAGTTCCTGCCATGGCGCCTGAATGAATGTCGCGGTTTGTCCGGCTTCGGCAAAACGCTGACGCGCGCCTTCGAGCATCGGTTCCGCCGGCTCGGTGAAGGTGACGTCATGGCCGCGCTCGGCCAGCCACAGCGACATGTGCCCAAGGCCGCCGCCTATATCCAGCACGCGCAGCGGACGATCCGGCAAGGCCTCGCTCAGGTCGGCCTGCAACACGGCGAGGCGAATCGCGCCTTTGGCGCCGCCGTAGATTTTTTCGGCGAAGCGCGTGGCCAACTGGTCGAAATGACGGTCGCTCATCAGCTGAACCGCCGTTCGCTGTCGGCGAGCTTGGCGCGCACCACTTCATTCATGTCCAGACCCAGTTCGCTGCACAGCAGCAACAGATACAGAACGATATCGCCGACTTCCTGCCCGGCATGCGCGAGTTTGTCCGCCGGTAACTGGCGTGACTGGTCTTCCGTCAGCCACTGGAAGATTTCCACCAGCTCGGCCATTTCGACGCTGGCGGCCATGGCGAGGTTTTTCGGGCTGTGAAATTGCCGCCAGTCATTGCGGTCACGAATGGCGTGCAGGCGTTCGGTCAGTTCAACAAGGTTCATCGGGCTCTCCTGAAGACGCATAGCTTCGGGGGGATGCGGGCTGAAGGCAAGCAGCGCAGATGATCAATTGTGGGGGCAAGCCTGCTCGCGAAGGCGGTGGATCATCCAGACCGGATTTGCCTGACACGCCGCCTTCGCGAGCAAGCTCGCTCCCACACATGATCCGGGCAAACCTTCTATCATGCAGGGAACTCGGCCGCCCTCGGCGTGGCCCAAGGCTCAGCTCTTTCATCAGGGATGCACACATGCGTGTAGAAAGCTTTTTCGAATGGCTCGGCCAGGCACTCGGTTCGGTCATCCGCTTTATCGTCGATGGCCTCAGTGGCCTGTTCAACATGCTCAGCAATGCCGGCAGCAACTTTGTCGATGGCCTGGCGCAAACGCTGGGGATGGACACCTCGATCATCAGCATCATCGCGCTGATCGTTGGCTTGATGCTGTTATGGTCGGCGATTCGGGCGTTCATGAATGCGTCGATCATTGCCGGGATCATCTGGCTGTTGCTGGGGTTGTGGTTGTTGAGCTGGATTATTCACTGATCACCTTCCCCTCTTTCAGCTCGGCGAAGAGGGGAAGGTGGGACATCAATCAGGTTTTTACTCAATCGAGGTTGTTTTTTCTTCGACGACATACGAGATATCGATGTCCCGGTGAGCATGAATAACGATCGGATGCGCACTTGAATAGTCCAGTGTGTTATCCGTCAGGACCAATGCCATTGTTTCCACATGGGTCACCGGACAAGCTACTTTTGTGGAGTCGAAATACGGGTAATCCAGGCGGAAGTAACCCGACGGATTTTTTTTCAGCTTGGCAGGCGTCAAAAAAACCTGGTTGCAATCCACCGCTCGCTCGATCTCAGCTTTGATCACGACATTCAGACTCGCCTCGTCGCTACGCTTTTTCAACCAGATGATGTGCTTTCTGTAGGGTTGGCTGACCGGCGCGTTCTCTGCGCTGTCAAAGTAACCGGTCGAGCGAAGTGTTCTGGCTACAGCGTTGGAAACTTCGGTGATGATGCTCTGGGTATGGTCCATATATCGCCTATGCAGATTGGGTGGTAGTTAATTTCAAGGCGATTCAAACCCGGGCAAGGGCCACACGTGCGGTAGATATGTATATCGTGGAATTCAAAGACCACGGGTACAGCAAATCTTCAGCGAATGGATACAATCCCCGCTCCCCCAAGGAGCCTGCATGTCCTCTCTGATTACCGACTGGCGCGATCGCCCGACTCACCGCAAGGTCTGGGCGCTGGCTGCGCCGATGATTCTTTCCAATATTTCCGTGCCGCTGGTGGCGCTGGTCGACAGCACTGTCATCGGCCACCTGCCGCACGCCCATCAACTGGGTGCGGTGGCGGTCGGTGCAAGTCTGTACACGTTTCTGGCCTGGGCGATGGGTTTTCTGCGCATGGGCACCACCGGGTTTGCCGCGCAGGCTGCCGGGCGCAGCGATGGCGCGGCGTTGCGGCAGATTCTCTTGCAGGGCCTGCTGCTGGCGATGGGGCTGGCCGTCGTGCTCGGCACTCTTGGCGTGCCGCTCAGTGGCGTTGCCCTGCACTTCATGCAACCGTCGGCTGAACTGGATCAGCTGACCCGGGAGTTTTTCCACACGCGTCTGTTTGGCTTGCCCGCAGCGCTGGCGACGTATGCGCTGGTCGGCTGGTTCCTCGGCACGCAGAACGCGCGGGCGCCGCTGGCGATTCTGCTGAGCACCAACCTGATCAACATTGTCCTCAATCTGTGGTTTGTCATCGGCCTTGACTGGGGCGTGGTCGGCTCGGCGCGCGCTTCGGTAATCGCCGAATGGAGCGGCGCCCTGCTCGGCCTGTGGCTGACGCGCACAGCGTTGCGCGCCTATCCGGGGCAGATCATCTGGTCGGCGCTGAAAGTCTGGCAGAGTTGGCGGCCGCTGCTGGCGGTCAACCGGGACATTTTCATCCGCAGCCTCGCCCTGCAATCGGTGTTTTTCCTGATCACCGTGCAAGGCGCGCGGATCGGCGATGCGACTGTGGCAGCCAATGCGCTGCTGCTCAACGGCCTGCTGCTGACGGCCCATGCACTGGACGGACTGGCGCATGCCGTTGAAGCCTTGTGCGGCCATGCCATCGGCGCCCGGGATCGCCTGGCCTTGCGTCGATCGCTGGTAGTGGCCGGCGGCTGGTCGCTGATCGCCAGCCTCGGGTTCGCTGTGCTGTTTCTGCTCGCCGGGCACCTGTTCATCGAGATGCAGACCGACATTCAGAGCGTGCGCGACACGGCGTTCATCTATCTGCCCTACCTCGCCGTGCTGCCGCTGATTGCGGTGTGGAGCTACCTGCTCGACGGCCTGTTCATCGGCGCCACCCGTGCGCGGGAAATGCGTAACGGCATGCTGCTGACGGTGTTGTTGCTCCTGCCATTCGCCTGGTTCTTGCAAGCGCTGGGCAATCACGGCCTGTGGATATCTTTTCTGCTGTTCATGGTCTTGCGCAGCGTGACCCTTGGCGCGCAAGCCTTGTGGCTCAAGCGCAGCGATGGCTGGTTCAGCGGCAAGGCTCACTGACCAGAAAAGTCAGTCCGCCGCGCCCCACTGCCGACGCAGAAAGTCGAGCCGTTCCGGCTGGGTCAGTCCGGCCGGCGGCACGACCAGCACGGCGCGCGGATTGAGCAGGCGCAGCCACAGCCAGCCATCCAGCACGGCACGATCGCTGAAACCCAGCGCCAGACCTTGTTGCACATGCACAGCGATCGTCTGGTAATCAACCCTCAGAGACTGGCACCAGCGCCAGATGTGCTGCTCCAGCAAACAGGTCTGCAGACGCTCGCGCTGGCGCCGGGTCAGGCTTTCTTCGATGCCCAAAGGTTCGACGAGCAGACCGGGATTGCGCAGCTGTTGCCAGCCCTGACTGCCGATGGCGCGGTCCGCCCAGGTGCCGCCAAACCAGCGCAACTGGCGGATTGGCCCGAGCCAGCGACTCAGTTGCGTGGCGTCACAGGCGTCGAAGAAATAACTGGCGGTCTGACGGTTGTAATAGCTGAGCAAGGCCCGATGATTCAAACCGAACGAGACGGTAAGCATGCGCTGCAAGTGGCTGAGCAGCTGCTGCGCCGGTATCTCGCAGCTCAGTAACAGGCCGCGCCAGGTGTCCGGGTCGCGCAGGCACAGGGCGGTCAATGCCGGGCTCTCGCGCAAATCGACGAGGACCGGACCGTGCTCACTGACCGGCTGAAATTCGGTGCCGTCGAACAAGCGGTGCCGCTGCACATCGGCAAACCCTTGGCGCAAGGTCAGCAGGGCGCGTGCCGCGTCCGGGGTGTCGAGCAACAGCCATTGCGCCATGGGCTCAAGCGCCGCGCCGCTCATCGTGCGCTGCTCTGATCGAGCGCGGTGAGCAGCCGGCAACTGCAAACGGACTCGGCGCAGTGGTTGAAGCTGCCACCGCCCGGCATCAGGCACAGCAACAGCAACGGCTCGCCAGACTGCAACAATTGCTGCAACCCATCGCTCACCAGCAGTTCCGGGAGCGATACCGGTTCATCGTCCTCGACCGCAGCCTCTGGCAACACCGAGGGCTGGAGCACGCCGCTGACCACCGGCTGATCGGGATCGCCTTCGAGGAAACTCACCACGACTTCCACGCCATCGGCGAGTGCCGCCGAGGGCAGCTCGTTCAAATCAGGCGCGAGCGGTAGCCAGCAATGGCTCGGCGCTGCGCCTTCGCCCTGGTAGAGCCAGTCGAATTGCACCGCCACCGGCCGCGCGCGATCCGGCTGCGGCTCATCGACGCTGACCACCCAGGCACGCTGCAAGCTGTGCATGCGCTGCTTGGACTGCGCAGCGGCGGGCGCACAGACGGGTACCCGCGCGGCCGCGAACAGGCGATTGCAATAGGGCGATTCGAGAGATTGATCGGCACGGTGTTCGATGCGGGTCAGCAGCCATGGCCGGTTGCATTCGAGGAAAGGATGGCCGTCCAGCGGCAACCACTGACCACTGCGCAAGGCCGGCAGATCGCTGTGGCCTTCGGCATCGGGGCCTCGCTGGCTGGCCTGCGAGTCTTCGCGCAGTCGCCATTGGCGGACGGCTGGAGCGACGCCCTGCTGGTCATGCTCGCCCTGATAGTGCGCGACGTCTGCCTGGGGCATCCGCGTCGGATCGTCGCCGAACACCAGGCAGTGCCTGTCGCGGTGATGCTCGAAGTAATAGTGAATGCGCGCCTCTGCGCACAGGCGCTGGAGCAGTTGCAGATCGGATTCGCGGTATTGCGTGCAGAAGGTGCGGGCCGGGTAGTCGCTGTGCAACTCGTAACGTCGCTGCTGGCCGACGATGCCATGTTCGCGCAGCACCTGTTCGATGATCTGCGGCACGCAGCGGCCGCTGAAGATGCGCTGGCTCAAACGCAGGTCGAGGCAGTCGACCCTCGGCCCGAGACGTACTCGGCACAAACGCAAGCCATGGCCGTGCTCGTGCTGGACAAGGCTGTGCAATTGCCCGTGCACACCCTGGTCGGGCGCGCCGAAACACAGAAACGCAGAACGGTGCAGCAGGCCGGCTAGATCCAGATGCGGATCGTCGATCACCACATCGATCTCGAAGGCGAAGGGTTCGCTGAGCGCTTCCCTTCCGGTAAAGGCGAGAACTTCGAAGGGGTCGGACAGGCCCGCTACATCGAGACGAAACGACGGCTCGTTGACTGGATCGAACATGGGCGGATCTCTACAGGAGGGGCGGCCGGGGATTCTCGCCGAGAGGCATGGCCGAGTAGAGAGGCGAAGTACAACTTAGGAAATGACCTACGCGAAAAGCAGACCAGATGAGTTTGCTGACCGTGATAGCACAGGTTTTCGAGAAAAAATCAGGAGATGTCCCACCGGGTTGTCCGACTTTTCCACAGCTTGCGGAAAAAAATCAGACAACCCGGCCGGAGCGCTATCGGGTCTCAGGAAGACAGATAGGAGGAGCGGGTCAGGCCCAGACGCAAGGCATCGAGGAACTGCGTGCGCTCGCTGGCACTGATGCGGGCACTGGCGCACTTGTCGCGGTAGTGAGTCATCAGTTCTTCCGGCGACAAGTGCACGTAACGCAGCATGTCTTCGATGGTGTCGTGGGTCTCGATACCGGCGTGGTACACGCTGCCATCGGCGTTCTGGTAGATGTTCACCGAGTCGGTGTCACCGAACAGGTTGTGCATGTCACCGAGGATTTCCTGATAGGCGCCGACCAGGAACACGCCCAGCAGGTAATCTTCGCCTTCATTCAACGCGTGCACCGGCAGGCTGGTTTCGATGCTCTGCTCGTCGACGTACTGGTTGATCTTGCCGTCGGAGTCGCAGGTCAGATCCTGCAGCACCGCGCGGCGCAGCGGCTCTTCGTCGAGGCGATGCAGCGGGATGATCGGCAACACCTGATCGATCGCCCAGGTGTCCGGCAGGCTCTGGAACACCGAGAAGTTGCAGATGTACTTGTCGGCCAGCTTGTCGTTGAGTTCGTCGAGCACCTGGCGGTGCGAACGCTGACGCGCCTTCAGCGAGTTGTGCAAGCGCCGGCACACGGCGAAGTAGCACTGCTCGGCCAGGGCTTTTTCCGCCAGGGTCAGCTTGCCATCGGCATACTGCGCGGCCACGTCGCTCATGTAGTGGGTGGCGCGCCAGTAGGTTTCGGTGACCATTTCGATGTCGGTCGGGCCGAGCAGATCGACCAGCCACTGCACGGTTTCCGGCAGGCTTTCCTTGTTTTCGATCAGCGGGATTTCGTCGTTGTGTTTCTCGACGTCGGTGACCTGCACCACCAGCATTGCGTGGTGCGCGGTCAGCGAACGACCACTCTCGGAGAAGATGTGCGGATGCGGCAGGCTCTGCGCGTCGCAGAACTCCTTGAGCATGCCGACCACGACACCGGCGTAATCGTCCATGTCGTAGTTGATCGAACTGGCGTTGCGCGAGTGGGTGCCGTCGTAGTCGACACCGAGGCCGCCGCCGACGTCGATGTGATCGACCGGCAGACCGAGGTTGCGCAATTCGCCGTAGTAACGGATCGCTTCCTTGAAGCCGTGCTGATAGTCAGCGAGGTTGGCGATCTGCGAACCCATGTGGAAGTGCAGCAGGCGGATGCCCTGATCCAGGCCGGCGCCACGGAAGCGCTCGACCACCGACAGCAGTTGCGCCGCCGACAGGCCGAATTTGGATTTCTCGCCACCGGTGTCCGCCCATTTCGAGGAGGCCAGCGACGACAGGCGCACGCGCAGCCCCACCTGCGGCTTGACCTTCAGCGAGGCGGCTTCTTCGATCACCAGACCGACTTCGGACTCTTTCTCGATGACGATGAACACGTTGTGGCCGAGCTTCTGGCCCATCAGCGCCAGACGGATGAACTCGCGGTCCTTGTAACCGTTGCAGACGATGGTGCCGCCCTTCGGCGCCAGCGCCAGCACCGCCAGCAGCTCAGGCTTGGAGCCGGCTTCCAGACCGATGGAGACGTTCTGGGTGGCGATGATGTTCTCGATCACCGCTTCCTGCTGGTTGACCTTGATCGGGTACAGCGCGGTGTATTTGCTCTGGTATTCCAGGCGCTCGATGTTGGAATCGAAAGCGCCGGTCAACTGACGGACACGGTCTTGCAGGATGTCGGGGAACCGCACCAGCAGCGGCAAGGACAAACCGCTCTTGCGCAGTTGGTCGACTTGTTCGAACAGGTCGATGGGCGAGCTGCTCGGGCCGTTCGGACGTACTTCGACGCGACCGGCTTCATTGATCGCGAAATACCCGGCCCCCCAATGGCGAATCCCGTAAACGCTGCGGCTGTCCGCAACTGTCCATTGGCTGCCATCGTCTTTACGTGTGCGTCGTACGGACATCGAAGTCCCCTATAAAGAAGTCAGAGTGCGTCGCCTGACGTTCAGGCCGGCGCAGTCTAAAGAATGAAAATGACGGTTCGTCAGTGCGGCGGTAGACCGCACTGACTGCGTGGAGTTTAGAAACCGGTCATGAACAGGCTCTGTGAAAACCATGGCGACGACGCCGGATCCGAGAACACTCGAAGCCGGATCAAGCCGCCGGAGGGTTTCACAGAGGCTGCTAGCCGCCGGATTTCTTCGCTTTGAAACCGTGCTTGATCAGCTCTGCCAAGAGTAGCTCGACGTGATCGCCCTGGATTTCGATGATGCCGTCCTTCAACGCCCCGCCGGTGCCACAACGTTTCTTCAACGTCGTCGCCAGCTCCTTGAGCGCGTCTTCGGCCAGGGGCACGCCGGTGATGGTGGTCACCGTCTTGCCGCCACGGCCCTTGCTTTCGCGACGCACGCGGGCAATGCCGTCACCGGCCGGGATCACGGTTTGTTTGCAGATACAGGCGTCCACCGGCTTGCTGCATTCCGGGCAATGACGACCTGCGTCGGTGGAAAATACCAGGCCGCCCAGGGCGGCGAAGGATGCGGCTTTCTTGGCCACCGGCAATCCTCTCGGGAGGACAAAGACTGATCGCAACCTTGGGCAAGGTCAGCGACCGCGAAGCCCCACTCAGGCAGGGGCAGCGCTACTGCATCGGCGCTTTTGGGAAGCGTTCGGTGCAGTTTGAAAAGGTCGCGCAGTGTAACGGCAAAAATCGCGATTGCTAAGTGCCAATCGGCGCCAATTCATGTGTTCTTTGCGACGTTGCTTTGCTGCGCCTTGAGATAGCGCTTCAGCGCGGCCAGAGAGTCCGGGCAATAAGGCTTTTCGCTGATTTCGCGCATGACCTGTTCGACGGGGATGAATCGCGCTTCGAGGACTTCTTCCGGCTGCAGTTTCAGCGGCCCGTCCCACACGGCGGAAAACGCCGAACACCACAGGCGGTTGCCGGTGTCTTCGAAGTAGAAGTGATCGTGAGCGATGAGTTCGACGCCGCTGACGCCCAGCTCTTCTGCAAGCTCGCGCGCCGCCGACTCGGCGTAGCTTTCGTCAGCCTGGACCATGCCGCCTGCGGCAACATCCCAGTAACCGGGGTAAATCGCCTTGCTCAACGTGCGCCGGTGCACGCACAGCTCACCGGCGGAATTGAACAGCATGATGTAGGTGCCACGGCCAATCAGCCCGCGCTCGCGCAAGTCGGAGCGCACCAGCGCACCGAGCAAGTTGTCCTGCTCGTCGACCCAAGCGATCTGTTCGGCGTCCGAGGCGGCGCGATGGGCCGCCTCTCTTGTGCTCTGGCTCACGTATCAGCCCTGATTGAGCAGTTGACGCAAATCGATCACTGCAGCGTTGGCCCGGGAAATGTAGTTGGCCATGACCAGCGAGTGGTTGGCCAATACGCCAAAACCGCTGCCATTGAGGATCATCGGACTCCACACCGGCTCTTGCGAAGCCTCCAGCTCACGGATGATCTGGCGCACGCTGACGGTGGCGTTCTTCTTCGCCAGCACATCGGCGAAGTCGACTTCGATGGCGCGCAGCAGATGCGACAGCGCCCAGGCCTGACCGCGTGCTTCGTAGAACACGTTGTCGATCTGCATCCACGGGGTTTCCACGACTTCTTCGTCAACCTGCGGCACTTCGCCGACCGCCGGAACTTCGGTCTTCAGCGCAGTATTGAGCTTGACCCGGCCGACACTGGCCGACAGGCGTTGCGACAACGAACCGAGACGGGTGCCGACATCGCCCAGCCAGTTGTTGAGGTTGTCGGCGCGGGCGTAGAACAGCGCGTTTTTCTGATTCGGATCCGACAAGCGCGACTGATAACGGCTCAGGGAGTTGATGCCTTCCTGGTATTCCGACTCGCTGGACGGCAGCACCCAGCTCTTGTTATCGAAGTTGAAGCGTGGTTCGGCCTTGGCCAGATCGGCGTCTTCGGCGGACTGTGATTGCGAACGGGCAAAATCCTTGCGCAGGGCGCGGGTCAGGTCACGCACCTGCACCAGCACGCCATATTCCCAGCTCGGCGTGTTGTCCATCCACAGGCCCGGCGGGAAACGGTCATTGGAAATGTAACCGCCCGGCTTGTTGAGCAAGGTGCCGGCAACGGTCTTCAGGGTCTCGACCGTGGTGTAGCCGACCACCATTTGCTTGCCCTCTTTCTCGGCAGCGACCTGGGCGTTCTGCGCCACCGGAAACAGCTCCGGTTCCTGGCTCCAGTACCAGCCCAGCGCGATGGTGACCAGCAAATACAGACCGACCACTGTGGCCAGCGCCCGGCTGAACAGCAGCCCGCCGACATAGCTGCGGGTGGCCGACTTGGGCTCGGCGGCACGTTCAGGCGCGCTGCCCGCGCGGTTTTTCCAGTCCAGCATGGCGATATCCTTTCAATCACTTGGGTTCAACGGTTCGACCACAACCATACAACAACGTGCCAAGGCCGGGCACCCGTCGCTAACGATAAGCCGCAAATGGTGCGGCCCGATGACGCTTCGCGACACACTAAGGGATTCCCTGATACGGCAACGCCAGCAACGCAGTGAACTCTGATCTGGATTCGGCCCGAGCAGCGATGTACAAATTCCCGACTGTTCTGCCCTGCCCTTCAAGCCAAGCGTCCGGATTTCGGGCATCTGACTGACCTGCAAGTGCATGAGAAAACCACCCGGTCAGAAACTGAATCGTGTCGTCCAGCAGATTATTGACGTACGACACTCGTCTAAGGGAAAAGAGGTGCTAGCATAGAGCCACCAGTCGATCTCAGCATGCACCCTAACTAGTAGTCAGGATATGACCGAGCCAGAAGACCCCAGCCGTGAGCGTCTCAAGCACCACTTTGCCCAGCGGGTAATTCATCAGGCACGTCAGATTCTTGAGATATGGCAGCGCCTGCAACGTAGCGAGTGGTCCACCGTCGATCTTGCCGAACTGAGCGAGGCGAATCTGCGTCTGCTGCGTTTTGCCGAGCGTTTCGAACAGCCGGAACACACTCAGTTGGCGCACCACATCAGCCAGTCGCTGCAAGCGGTGGATGCCAACCGTGGGCGCCTCAGCAGCGGCCTGATCACTGATCTGAATCGCTTGATGCAGCGCCTGTCGCGTACCGGCCTGCGCCATGGTGATCAGCTCGACCAGACGTTCCTGCCGCCGCTGCGCAAGCCGATCTACGTAATGTTGCAGGATCACGACCGCGCCGAACGCCTGGCCAAGCAGCTCGAATTCTTTGGCCTCAGCGCGCAGGCACTGGACAGCGTGGCAGCGTTTCGTTCGTCGATGGTCGAGCGCTTGCCCGCGGCTATCGTCATGGACGTGGATTTCAGTGGCCCCGGCATCGGCCTGAAACTCGCCGCCGAAGCTCAGGTCGGCCTCGAAGAACCCCTGCCGCTGCTGTTCTTCAGCCTGCACGAAACCGACACCCCGACCCGCCTCGCCGCCGTGCGCGCCGGTGGCCAGGAATTCCTCACCGGCACCCTTGAAGCCTCGAGCCTGCTGGAAAAAATCGAAGTGCTGACCTGCGTTGCCCAGTACGAGCCCTATAAAGTGCTGATCATCGACGACTCGCGCGCCCAGGCCTTGCACACCGAGCGCCTGCTCAACAGCGCCGGGATTGTCACCCGCACCCTGATCGAACCGATTCAGGCAATGGCCGAACTGGCGGATTTCCAGCCGGACCTGATCATCCTCGACATGTACATGCCGGCCTGCACCGGCACCGAGCTGGCCAAAGTCATCCGTCACAACGACCGCTACGTCAGCGTGCCGATCATTTACCTGTCGGCCGAGGATGATCTGGACAAGCAGCTCGACGCCATGAGCGAGGGCGGCGATGACTTCCTGACCAAGCCGATCAAACCGCGACACCTGATCACCACTGTGCGCAACCGCGCCGCGCGGGCGCGCAATCTCAAGGCGCGGATGGTTCGCGACAGCCTCACCGGCCTGTACAACCACACGCACATCCTGCAATTGCTCGAAGACTGCTCGTTCCGCGCCCGCCGCGAGAACAAGCCGCTGAGCTTTGCCATGCTCGATATCGACCACTTCAAACGGGTCAACGACAGCCACGGCCACCCCATGGGCGACCGGGTGATCAAGAGCCTGGCGCTGTTTCTCAAGCAGCGTTTGCGCAAGACCGACTTCATCGGCCGTTACGGCGGTGAAGAGTTCGCCATCGTCATGCCCGACACCGATATCGACGCGGCGCACAAAGTCCTCGACGAAATTCGTCAGCGCTTTGCCGAGATTCATTACCCGGCGCAGCCGCAGGATCTGTGGTGCACCTTCAGCGCTGGCGTGGTGGAAATGTGCGATGACTCCGACAGCCTGATGATGGCCAGCCAGGCCGACGAGGCGCTGTACCGTGCCAAAGGTGCCGGACGCAATCGGGTGCAGACCGCGCGACAGTCAAAGCAAAGTGCCACTTTTTCATCGGAATCCACTGATTCGGTCATAACCTTGTAATAGAACCGCAATAAATTCAGGCGCTTACCATTTCTGCCGTTGGTAGCCGTCATGCGCCTGAAGTTGCTCACCAATCTCAACACTCTGCTGCTGGTCGCCGTCTGCGTGGCCCTGGGCGCCACGCTGTGGTGGTCGCAAAAAGCCCTCGAACGTCCGTATCTGTTGATGGAGCGTTACCTCGGGCTGTCGCAACAATTTCAGAACGAGGTGGCGCGCAACGTTGAGGATTACCTCGCCAGCGGTGACGCGCTGCGTCTGAGCAGCGCCGCTCAGGCCATCGACAGCGTGCACAAGCAACTGGGTGAGTTACCGCCGACGCTGGCCGACACCGTGCGGCCAAGCCTGTCGAGCCTTGATGAATTCAGCAAAACCGACCTGCTCGCCGCTGGCAAACTGGCCGGCGATCCGCAGGCGCTGCTGTTGCAGGCCGAACGCGAACTCAGCGCCAGCCTCGACCAGCTCAACACCTACGCCAATGGCAACGCCGCCTACCTCGCACCACTGCTCGCCGCATCGCAGCATCTGGGCAAACTGTCGCTGGCACGGGACAAACTGGTCAGCAGCGGGCGCAGTCAACTGGCTGCCGATGTCGAGCGCGAAGTAAGCAACATGCGCGCTCAGGCCCAGGCCATCGATGCCCTGCCCTTGCTCGGGGTGGTCACCAGCAACGAATCGAGCAGTGACGATTTCGCCGCGCTGATGGGCATCGAAAACACTGATAAGGCCGCCGCCGAAGATGCCGGTGTCGGCCTCAAACGCGAACTGAACAGCTTGCTCGGCCGCTATCCGGCGGAACTGGCGCGCACCCGCGAGCAGATCCAGAAACGCGCCGAGCTCAGCGCCGCGACCCACGAAAAAATCGCCAGCGTGCGACACGCCATCGCCGGCCTCGAACCGGTGGTACGCGCGCAACACGGGCAGATCCAGGGCGAAGTGCGCCTGATGCAAGGCGTGATGATTGGCCTGATTCTGCTGATCGCCCTGCTCATCGATACCTTGCAGCGGCGCCTGGCCCGCACCCTGACCAACCTCGCCCCGGCATTGTCGACCTGGGCCGAGGGCGATTTCAGTCGCGACATCCAACTGGGCAAGACCAATCGTGAACTGCACGACATCGAAGCGTCGCTCAATCGATTGCGCGCCTATCTGGTGGATCTGGTCGGCACCATTCGTGGCAACGCCGAGCAAGTCGCAGGCAGCAGCCGCACCCTCGCCGAACTGAGCAATGACTTGCACAGCGGCGCCGAGCATCAGGCAGGTGACACTGCGCTGATTCGCGACTCGCTGGGTGGACTCGAGGCGACCATTCAGCAAGTGGCCGGCGATGCCCGGCAGGCTGCGGACGCCAGCCGTCATGCCGGACTGGCCGTCGAGCATGGCCAGACGGTGATCGGCCAGAGCCTGACCGGGCTGCATGCGCTGGTCGGTGAAGTTCAAGGCAATGCGCAGATGATCGAACATCTGGCCGAAGAGTCGGCAACCATTGGCGGAGTGCTGACGGTGATTCGTTCGATTGCGGATCAGACCAATCTGCTCGCCCTGAACGCCGCAATCGAGGCGGCCCGCGCCGGGGAGATGGGCCGTGGATTTGCAGTCGTAGCCGAGGAGGTGCGCTCGCTGGCACAACGCACCGCTGGGGCCACGGCGGAAATCCAGACGCTGATCGCCGGCCTGCAGACCGCCGCGCGGCAATCGGTCGAAGGCATGCGCGCGCAGGTCGAACACGCCGAAGCCACGGCCAGTCAGGCGCAAGCGGCCGACGGTGCATTGGACAAAATCGTCGGCGCGATCCAGACCATCGCCGACACCGCCGTGCGCATCGCCGATGTCACTGCGCAGCAAAGTGGCGCGGTCAGCGAGATCCGCGATCACAGCGAGCGCATTCATCAATTGGGTGGGGATAACCTGCTGCGCATCGGCCAAGGGCGCGAACAGGGCGAGAACCTGTTGATTCTCGGCGGCCAATTGCATACGGCCGTTCAGGCCTTCCGCGTCTGACACACCGCCTTCGCCAGCAGGCTCGCTCCCACTTTGGAATGCATACCCCTGTGGGAGCGAGCCTGCTCGCGAAGAGGCCCTTGCCAACATCGCGAATGACCGGATCAGCTCACCCGGTCACAAATTTCGCGCAAACATCGCCCATCGTGCCGCCTATTGCATGGAACTGGACAGTCACAAAGGCTTTGCGGCATAGTCGCCGGGTTCTGACGACTGCTCATTGATAACAAGGACAACGCAGATGGCAACGCTACTGGTGCTGCACGGCCCCAACCTGAACCTGCTCGGCACCCGGGAACCGGGGACCTACGGGTCGACGACCCTGGCGCAGATCAATCAGGATCTGGAGCGGCGCGCCCGCGAAGCCGGCCATCATCTGCTGCATCTGCAAAGCAACGCCGAGTACGAATTGATCGATCGCATCCACGCTGCGCGCGGTGAAGGCGTGGATTTCATTCTGATCAATCCGGCGGCTTTTACGCACACAAGTGTTGCATTACGTGACGCGCTGCTGGGAGTGAGCATCCCATTCATCGAAGTGCATTTGTCCAACGTGCACAAGCGCGAACCTTTCCGCCATCACTCCTACTTCTCCGATGTAGCGGTAGGAGTGATCTGCGGCCTTGGCGCCAGCGGTTACCGACTGGCCCTGGAGGCCGCACTAGAGCAGCTTGAACACCAAGCTATACGCCCCTGACCGACCCTTGGGAGTTGATGATTCATGGATATCCGTAAAGTTAAGAAACTGATCGAATTGCTGGAAGAGTCCGGCATCGACGAGCTCGAGATCAAGGAAGGCGAAGAGTCCGTACGCATCAGCCGTCACAGCAAGACCCCGGCGCAGCAGTACTACGCGCCAGCCCCGATGCAGGCTCCGGCCGCTGCCCCTGCTGCCGCGCCAGTCGCTGCCGCTGCTCCGGCTGCCGCTGCTGCACCCGCGCTGAACGGCACCGTTGCCCGTTCGCCGATGGTCGGCACCTTCTACCGTAAATCTTCGCCAACCTCGCCAGCCTTCGTTGAAGTCGGCCAGACCGTGAAGAAAGGCGACACCCTGTGCATCGTCGAAGCCATGAAGATGATGAACCACATCGAAGCTGAAACCAGCGGTGTGATCGAATCCATCCTCGTCGAAGACGGCCAGCCGGTTGAGTACGACCAACCGCTGTTCACCATCGTTTGAACCGCGGAGAGCCTTTGATGACTGCGAAGTTGGAAAAAGTTCTGATCGCTAACCGCGGTGAGATCGCCCTGCGGATTCTGCGTGCCTGCAAAGAGATGGGCATCAAGACCGTCGCCGTTTACTCCAAGGCCGACAAAGAGCTGATGCACCTGGGTCTGGCAGACGAATCCGTCTGCATCGGCCCGGCGTCCGCCGCTCAGTCTTACCTGCACATTCCGGCCATCATCGCTGCCGCTGAAGTGACCGGCGCTACCGCCATTCACCCAGGCTACGGTTTCCTCGCGGAAAACGCCGATTTTGCCGAGCAGGTCGAGAACTCCGGCTTCGCCTTCATCGGCCCGAAAGCCGACACCATCCGCCTGATGGGCGACAAGGTATCGGCCAAGCACGCGATGATCGAAGCAGGCGTACCGACCGTTCCAGGTTCTGACGGCCCGCTGCCGGAAGACGAAGAAACGGCGCTGCGCATCGGTCGTGAAGTCGGCTACCCGGTGATCATCAAGGCCGCCGGTGGCGGTGGTGGTCGCGGCATGCGTGTGGTGCACAAGGAAGAAGACCTGATCGCCTCGGCGAAACTGACCCGCTCCGAAGCAGGCGCGGCGTTCGGCAACCCGATGGTCTATCTGGAAAAATTCCTCACCAACCCGCGCCACGTCGAAGTGCAGGTACTTTCCGACGGCCAGGGCCACGCCATCCACCTGGGCGACCGCGACTGCTCGCTGCAGCGTCGGCACCAGAAGGTTCTCGAAGAAGCACCGGCACCGGGCATCGACGAGAAGGCGCGCCAGGAAGTATTGGCTCGCTGCGTCAAGGCATGCATCGACATCGGCTACCGTGGCGCCGGTACTTTCGAGTTCCTCTACGAGAACGGCCGTTTCTACTTCATCGAAATGAACACCCGTGTTCAGGTGGAGCACCCGGTTTCGGAGATGGTCACCGGTATCGACATCGTCAAGGAGATGCTCAGCATCGCCGCTGGCAACAAGCTGTCGTTCACTCAGGATGACGTGGTCATCCGCGGTCACTCGCTGGAGTGCCGGATCAACGCTGAAGATCCGAAGACCTTCATGCCGAGCCCGGGCACGGTCAAGCATTTCCACGCCCCAGGCGGCAACGGCGTTCGCGTCGATTCGCACCTGTACAGCGGTTATGCCGTGCCACCGAACTACGACTCGCTGATCGGCAAGCTGATCACTTACGGCGCAACCCGCGACGAAGCCATGGCACGCATGCGCAATGCCCTGGACGAAATCGTGGTCGACGGGATCAAGACCAACATCCCGCTGCACCGTGACCTGGTTCGTGACGAAGGCTTCTGCAAGGGCGGTGTGAACATTCACTACCTCGAGCACAAGCTGGCCAAACAGTCGTAAGGCTGAAGCGGCATGAAAAACCCGATCCCTGCGGATCGGGTTTTTTTATGCCTGCAACAAACCCATCAGACCATTACCGTGGAGAACGCCTGCTGCTCGACCATTGTGGCAGATGCCCGCAGGCCAGCCTCATCGACCACCACTCCTGCGGCGTTTTCATGTAACGGCCTGCGGGTGAACCGCCTCGTAAAGTGTCGGGCACGTACCGAGAGCCCGTCCTTGGCATAGCTCGATCTGGCGATAAGCGGGTCGTACAGCCTGCCAATCTGACCAGAGGAATGCTTGAACACTCTCGAGACTCCATTGTTCAGATTCAGCACCACGCCATAACTGTTGCCCAGGCACGACGAGTACGACCAGTAATCCCAGGTCGGCTGCAGGCCCTGTTCGCGCAAAACGCGCCTGACCGGACCGCCGATGTCAGCACCCGCCGACAGCCAGTCGCCGCCCACCAGCGTGGCGCGAATGTTCTGCGGTGCTCCCCCCAGACGCTCCAGCACCTGCGTGACACTTCGCTCGATCAAGGGGCGAATATTGTGATCAAAATGAATGACCGCCCCCACCCTTGTCGTCGGGTTATACAGCGAGGCGATGACGCAACTCTGCGCATTCAACGAAAACAGATAGTTATCTGGCGATCCGGGACGAAAATGCGCCACCACCGCTTCGCCCTGCAGCGCGCCGCGGTTCAGCACGGGCTCGACACCTCCAGGAAAAGCATCATTCAAATCGCTCACGCGCCCAAGGTTGCGCACGTTGCCACCCGTGAGCCCGACCCTGGCGTGTGTCCACTTGCCGCCCGCAGTAAGACGTATCGGTTGCTGATAGATGGCGGTCGGGCGACGGGCATCGACCAGGCTCAGCCCACCGAAGTGCGGATTTTCCCTGACCAGGAAATACTTGCCCTTGTTGCGAATGTAATAGGCCGGTTGCGGCTGCGCAGCGCTGGGCGGACTGCGCCATGTGCCGAAAAAGACGCCTTCTTCGGTCACCCTTTGCAAACGCTCGGGCGCCTTGCTGACGGCCTGCCTGGCATGGAAGCGTACTTCGCGGATCGCTGGCAGCGCTTCCCTGCGCAGCGGAGCTACGGTGTTCAGACGCTCTGACAATAACGAGACCGGCCTCAAGGTGTGCTTCAGACTTCTGGCCGCACCGCCCAGCCACTTGATCGCACTGCCGGCGCCGACCATAGCGAACAACGCGCCCCACGACGCCTCCAGCCAGTGGCCGAGCGCGCCATCGACGTCACCCTCCAGATGCGCAGCGACCGCCTGACCGGCGCTGACGGCGATGAACACGACATCGAGCAGCAAGGCAAACGGAGGGAACACCATGCAAAACGGTGCAGCTGCAAACATCAGCCCCTTGACCACTTGGCGTTCGATCATTTGCGCGCGGCTGGTGGTGATGTCCTGCACATCCGTGACCGCGCGCTCGATGTACGCGTTGAACTCGCTGCGCGCGTCAATCAGGCGCTGCGCTTCGTACAGCGTATCGACGCGTTGTTTTTTTGCCGCAATCGCATACAGGGTGCGCGACACGATACTGCGCGCGGCAACCGGCGTACGCGCCATTAAGTAGTCATGCAAAGCGCTGGCGATGTCGCCGAACAGTGATTGATATGCGCGCACCACAATGCCGTCGGGCGCATCAGGCGTGTACAGCCACCAGGACGGCTCAGGGTTGAACGAGGTCAGGACATAAACCCCGAGCACGACGTGATGGCGCACCGTGAACCTGAACACGCCGTCACTTTCAACCATGCTGGCGCCCGGAAAATGCGTATCCGGCGCTGGCACCTGGCTCAACAGAGAGACCTGACGGACCAGCGCTGAATACACCGCGTCGCTCAATCGCGCCTGACTTCTGGCCACGCGCAAATCACGGTCCATCTTTGACAGCAATACGTTGCGGTAGGCAAAGCGACGCGGTTCGTAGGCAGCATCACGCGGGTCGAGATATTTGCCACGGATCTCGCTGGCGTATTTTTCACCCAGCCACGCCCGGCGCAGATACAGCGCCAGATCGGCGCTGCGCACCTGGCTCAGATCCTGGCCAACCGACGATCGCACGCCTCTTTTCGGATGTTCGATGCCGGAGTTGTCATCGTAGCCGTGAATGGCCAGGTCGAGCAGCGTGGCAACCTGCTGCTTCCTGCGGTCGGCGACGCCAGGGTTGTAATCGATCAACACAGTGGCCGGATCGACCGGTTCCAGCACGTTCTTGCTGCGCATATAGGGCGTGATCGCTGCGGCAACCGTGCGCCTGGCGAAATCGACAAAAACCTCGAAACCGCCCAGCAGCTCGTTGAACACCTGCTGATGAACGATCAGTTCCTGATTGAGGCTGCTGATGCGCCGGCGAGCCTCGAGCCCGAGCGTCGTGTACCAGCGCAGCGAGTTGTCCTGCTCGACCCGCTGCAGGTTGTTTGCCAGGCCCATTTTTGCAGCGGCGTCGACGCATTCGGTGAACGGCAGGGGCGCTCGGCGAAGGTCACTCTGCATGCCCCAGAGAGCAGGGCTGGCCGCAGCGGCCAACAGATAATCCCGTGCAGGGTGATGTGCAGCCGGCGAAAGCTGCTGCAACAGATACTCGCGACCGGATTCGCTCTGCGTCCAGCTCCACACTTCGCCGGTCAACGCCGCGATCGAAGGTAACCGGACCCACTCCTGACCGTCCGGCTTGTTGGGCGCGTACAGCACCAGGTTATTCACCGTTTGCTCAGTCTCTGCCTGGTAGAACACCAGAAGATCGGCGCACTGCATGCCGTTGGGCAGCGTCAGTGCCGCCACTTGCAACGGTTTGTTTATAGCGTGCCCAGTCCACAACTGCTCCAGACGCTCATGGTCGGAGTCCGACAGATGAGCTGCGCAGCGCGCGACGAATGCGCTCTGCCGAAGCCGTGCGGCAAACCAGTCGACAAGTGCCTTTTGCACCTCTATACGCTCGTACTGTTCGGCGAGAACGCGCAGGTAGTCCGCCGGATAATCCTGCTCCGCCAGCATGTCGGCAATGAATGTCGGCTTCAGTGACTGGTTGCGCAATGGCGCAGGACTGCTGATCTCCAGTACCGCTGCGAAGTCCTGCCCGATCGGCCCGCATGCCAGCAGGTCACTGAGGCTGCGATTGTGGGTCGGCTCACCGACCGCCGAGCGCCATCTGAGCCGCACGTCGATCCGGTCTGGTTCAACCGTCATGTCGAGCTTGAGCTGAATGTATTCGATGGCCTGCTGGCGGGCAAAGTCGCGCAACGAGCCGTAGCCCAGCAGCAGGTCATCGAGTGCTGCCTGGGCCAGTGAGGTCTGCTCCTGATAATCGCGCAACGAGGCGCGATCCGGCTCCTTCAGCGCCTTCATCCATGACGGCAGTTGCGCGAAGGAATGGGCCTCGAGAATCTTTTTTTCTGCACCGGCTGCCAGGGCGGTCAATCGATACCGACGCGTGCTGCGGGCCTGAACCCGGTCGATTTTGCTGCGCAATTGATCCAGTGTCAGGCCCGCCAGTTGATCACGGCGCAACAGCAACTCGATGTCTTTGACATAGCGCCGCAGCTTGCGTTTGATCAGGCGATCGAACAACGCCTCCCGCCCTTTTGTCGCCCAATGTTCTCGCAGGTATTTTTTGTACTGATCGAGGAAGTGCAACGAAACGCTATCCACCGTCCGGATCACATGCTCATGACGGCTGGACGGCAAACCGGGATCGGCGCCCCCAGGCCAGCGAAATGGCGCGTCCTGGATCGCGAGGAACATGACTGGCCGGCCGTCGATAAGCTTTTGCAGAATGGCGTCAAGCAGGGCAACCACAAAGCCCGGGGCGAAATGACCGTCCGGGTAATGCCTGCGCAGTTCAGTCAATGCGAAATGCTCCAGCGCCTCGAGCAACGTCATCTGGCTGTTCAAGCGCTTGTCGATCATCACCTGCCAGCGCGTGATGCGCAGCAGGATCTCCTGCACCGACCCCGTAGACGCAGCGGCTATCGGTGGTTTTTCTTCTACAGTCCCTTGTTGATCCGCCATGTCGTCCAGCCTTTTGTTGCGTAGAGATGAGCGCTCACTCTATTTGCCGACAAAAGTGCTCAGGCCATACATATGTATATCGCGGCCGCGAATGTGTAACAGCCAAGCGGTGTGTCCACTTTGCCGGCGACCTGGCGTAAACTGCGCGCTTTTGCAGCTTCGGGCTGCCCCACAGATTTTCAAAGGTGCCCGCCATGCCTTGGCTGCAAGTCCGTCTCGCCATCACCCCGGAACAAGCCGAAACCTACGAGGACGCATTCCTCGAAGTCGGCGCCGTGTCGGTGACTTTCATGGACGCCGAAGACCAGCCGATCTTCGAACCGGAACTCAACACCACGCCGCTGTGGTCGCACACCCACTTGCTGGCGCTGTTCGAAGGCGGTACCGAACCGGAACCGGTGCTGGCCCATCTGGAATTGCTGACCGGCAGCCCGTTGCCCGAACATCACAGCGAAGTCATCGAGGACCAGGACTGGGAACGCAGCTGGATGGACGGTTTCGAGCCGATGCGTTTCGGCCAGCGCCTGTGGATCGTGCCGAGCTGGCACGCCGCACCCGAGCCTGACGCGGTCAATCTGCTGCTGGACCCGGGCCTGGCGTTCGGCACCGGCACCCACCCGACCACCGCACTGTGCCTGGAATGGCTCGACGGTCAGGATCTGAAAGACTGCCACGTGCTGGATTTCGGGTGTGGCTCGGGGATTCTGGCGATTGCCGCCCTGCTGCTCGGCGCCAAGGAAGCCGTGGGCACCGACATCGACGTGCAAGCGCTGGAAGCCTCGCGCGACAACGCCGGGCGCAACAACATTGCCGATGAGCTGTTGCCGCTGTACCTGCCCGAGGATCTGCCGCCGGTTCCGGCCGACGTGCTGGTGGCCAACATTCTCGCCGGCCCGCTGGTGTCGCTGGCGCCGCAACTGTCCAGCCTGGTCAAGAGCGGTGGGCGCCTGGCGTTGTCGGGCATTCTCGCCGAGCAGGGCGAAGAAGTAGCGGCAGCTTATGCGCAGGACTTCGAGCTCGACCCGATCGCCACTCGCGACGGCTGGGTGCGCATCACCGGGCGTCGGCGCTAAAATGACCGCTTGCCTGAACCGGATCGCCGCATGACCGACAGTTTCGTCACCCAATGCCCGCATTGCCAGACCAGTTTCCGCGTCAACCATGCTCAGTTGAGCGTGGCGCGCGGCGTGGTTCGTTGCGGCTCCTGCCTGCAAGTGTTCAATGCCGCCAAGCAGCTGCTCGAGCAACATTCTGGCAAGGACACGGTGACGCCGCTCGCACCAGCGCTGCCTGAAGCGCCCGCGCCTGTCAGCGATTCTGCGGTCGTCGAACAGATCCCCGCACCGCGCGCCATCAGCCAGAAGCAATGGAGCGCGTCGGAACTGGATCTGGACAGCCTCGATCTGGACGAAGAACTCGCCCGCCTCGAACAGCGCGAAATCCAGCCCGCCGCCGAATTCGGCCGTACCCGCGAAGAATCCTTGAGCGCCCGGCGCGACAGCCCGGAACCGGACGAAGGCACATGGCCCGACAGCCTGTTCAGCGAACCTGCCGATGAGCGCAGCGTAGCGCAGGATATCGAGCCGGATATCGACGGCGTCGAAACCCTCGAACCCGAGCGCACCGAACCCTCGTTATCACTGGAACCGGTGGATCTGGATGACGAGCCGCCGATACCGCAACTGCGCCTGCACGATCCGATTGACCCGACCGCCCGCCGCGAACGCTTCTCGGCCAGCGACGACAGCGATGACGACGATCTGCCATTGATCACCTCGCCGCGCAAAAAACGCGAACGGGCCGAGCCCGGCGTGCGCGCCGAGGTCCTGCAGGATCTGACCGACGACCCGCTGCAACTGGACTGGCAGCAACGCCGCTCGCCCTGGGGCCGGCGCCTGCTCTGGCTGGTGCTGGTGGTATTGGCCGCCGCCGGCCTTGCCGCTCAGTACGTTGCCTATCACTTCGAGGAACTGGCGCGGCAGGATCAATACCGACCGTGGTTCCAGCAGATCTGCCCGCAGATCGGCTGCACCGTGCCGTCAAAGGTCGATATCGGCAAAATCAAGAGCAGCAACCTGGTGGTGCGCAGCCATCCCGAGTTCAGCGGGGCACTGGTGGTCGATGCGATCATTTACAACCGGGCGACGTTTTCCCAGCCGTTCCCCTTGCTCGAACTGCGTTTTGCCGACCTCAATGGTCATCTGATCGCCAGTCGTCGCTTCAAACCCGGCGAGTACCTGAGCGGCGATCTCGAGGGCCTGGCGGAAATGCCGCCGCAGACGCCGATCCACATCGCCCTGGATATTCTCGATCCGGGGCCGAAAGCGGTGAATTACAGCCTGAACTTCCACTCGCCGGAATGAACCGCTTCAGCGTTTCCCGATTGACGGCATTTTTCTGACTGATCGCAGCCGACCAAACCGTTGGCGATAACAGAATAACTGTTCAGATTTTGTTCAATTCAGCCTTTAACCAGTCATCGAGAGCGGGTATCATGCCCACCCTTTTTCGAACTCTCATGATCCGGCCCCACTTCAGGGAAGTCCTATGTCGGCGGTACGCATCGGCCCATATACATTGCAGAACGGTTTGATTCTCGCCCCGATGGCGGGCGTCACCGACCAGCCCTTTCGTCAGCTGTGCAAGCGTCTGGGCGCAGGGCTTGTAGTCTCGGAAATGGTCACCAGCGACATGAGCCTGTGGAATACCCGCAAGTCGCGCATGCGCATGATCCACGAAGGCGATCCCGAGCCGCGCTCGGTGCAGATCGCCGGTGGCGACGCGCAGATGCTGGCCGATGCGGCACGGGCCAACGTCGAACTGGGCGCACAGATTATCGATATCAACATGGGTTGCCCGGCCAAGAAGGTCTGCAACAAGGCCGCCGGCTCCGCGTTGCTGAAAGACGAAGCACTGGTGACCGAGATCCTGCAGGCCGTAGTGGCCGCGGTTGATGTACCGGTCACCCTGAAGATCCGCACGGGTTGGGATCGCGAAAACAAGAATGGCCTGAACGTGGCGAAGATCGCCGAACAGGCCGGGATCACTGCGCTGGCCGTGCATGGCCGTACGCGCGCCGATCTGTACACAGGGGAAGCCGAGTACGACACGATTGCCGCGATCAAGCAGGCGGTGTCGATCCCGGTGTTTGCCAATGGCGATATCGATTCGCCGGAAAAGGCCCGATACGTGCTTGACGCGACCGGTGCCGATGGCCTGCTGATAGGCCGGGCCGCTCAAGGGCGGCCATGGATTTTTCGCGAGATCGATCATTTCCTGCGCACCGGCGAGAAATTGCCCGCGCCGGAACTGAGCGAAGTGGAACGCATTCTGCTGGAGCATCTGGCTGCCCTTCACGCCTTCTATGGCGACGTGATGGGCGTGCGCATTGCCCGCAAGCATGTGGGCTGGTATCTCGCAACCTTGCCGGGCGCCAGGGAGTTTCGCGCCCGTTTCAATCGTTTGGATGGTACGGAAACACAATGCGCCGACGTTCGGGAGTTCTTCGCCGAGCGTTACAAGAGCCTGACAGGGGACGAAGAAGGGGTGGCCGCATGACGATGATGACCGAGACTTTAGTGAGTGGAACAACACCCGTGAGCGACAACGTGAATTTGAAACAGCACCTCAACACGCCGAGCGAAGAAGGCCAGACCCTTCGCGGGAGTGTCGAGAAGGCGCTGCACAATTATTTCGCCCACCTTGAGGGCGCGTCCGTCACGGATGTGTACAACCTGGTGCTGTCCGAAGTCGAGGCGCCCCTGCTCGAAAGCGTGATGAACTACGTCAAGGGCAACCAGACCAAGGCCAGTGAGCTGCTGGGACTGAACCGCGGCACGCTGCGCAAGAAACTCAAGCAGTACGATCTGCTGTAAGCATTCAATCAAACCAGAAAGGCGCCCGCGTAAAAAACGGTCGCCTTTTTTGCTGACTTCCTTTGCTTTTGATGGAAATTGAGATGACCGACCAGACTACCCGCCTGCCGATCCGCCGCGCCTTGATCAGCGTTTCCGACAAGACCGGGATCCTCGAATTCGCCAAGGAGCTTGAAGCTCTGGGCGTCGAGATCCTCTCCACCGGCGGAACGTTCAAGCTGCTGCGTGACAACGGCGTTGCCGCAGTGGAAGTCGCGGATTACACCGGTTTCGCCGAGATGATGGACGGTCGGGTGAAAACCCTGCACCCGAAAATCCACGGCGGCATCCTCGGTCGTCGCGGTACTGACGACGCGATCATGAACGAGCACGGCATCAAGCCGATCGATCTGGTAGCGGTCAACCTGTACCCGTTCGAAGCGACCATCAACAAGCCAGGCTGCGACCTGCCGACCGCCATCGAGAACATCGATATCGGCGGCCCGACCATGGTCCGTTCCGCAGCGAAAAACCACAAAGACGTGGCCATCGTGGTGAATGCCAGCGATTACGCCAACGTCCTGGAAAACCTCAAGGCCGGCGGCCTGACCTACGCCCAGCGTTTCGACCTGATGCTCAAGGCTTTCGAACATACCGCCGCCTACGACGGCATGATCGCCAACTACATGGGCACCGTGAACCAGGCCGCTGAAACCTTGAGCACTGAAGGTCGCAGCGAATTCCCGCGCACCTTCAACAGCCAGTTCATCAAGGCTCAGGAAATGCGCTACGGCGAGAACCCGCACCAGAGCGCGGCGTTCTACGTGGAAGCCAAGCCTGCCGAAGTCGGCATCGCCACCGCGACCCAGCTGCAAGGCAAAGAACTGTCGTACAACAACGTCGCCGACACCGACGCGGCGCTGGAATGCGTGAAGAGCTTCGTCAAGCCAGCCTGCGTGATCGTCAAGCACGCCAACCCGTGCGGCGTGGCGGTCAGCCCGGACGCTGAAGGCGGCATCCGCCAGGCTTACGAACTGGCCTACGCCACCGACACCGAGTCGGCGTTCGGCGGCATCATCGCCTTCAACCGTGAACTGGATGCCGAGACCGCCAAGGCGATCGTCGAGCGTCAGTTCGTTGAAGTGATCATTGCGCCAAGCGTCAGCGAAGAAGCCCGCGCCATCGTCGCGGCCAAAGCCAACGTACGCCTGCTGGCCTGCGGCGAGTGGTCGGCTGAGCGCGCCGCTGCCTGGGATTACAAGCGCGTCAACGGTGGCCTGCTGGTGCAGAGCCGCGATATCGGCATGATCAGCGCCGATGACCTGAAAGTGGTGACCAAACGCGCGCCGACCGAACAGGAAATCCACGACCTGATCTTCGCCTGGAAAGTCGCCAAATACGTCAAATCCAATGCCATCGTCTACGCCAAGAACCGCCAGACCATCGGTGTCGGCGCCGGCCAGATGAGCCGCGTCAACTCGGCGCGTATCGCTGCGATCAAGGCTGAACACGCCGGTTTGCAGGTGGCCGGTTCGGTCATGGCGTCCGATGCATTCTTCCCGTTCCGTGACGGCCTCGACAACGCGGCCAAGGTCGGCATCACTGCGGTGATCCAGCCGGGCGGCTCGATGCGTGACAACGAAGTGATTGCTGCTGCTGATGAAGCCGGCATCGCAATGGTATTCACCGGCATGCGCCACTTCCGTCATTGATTATTTTGCTTGATCGTACCCACGCTCCGCGTGGGCACGCAGCCCGGGACGCTCCGCGTCCCTCGGACGCGGAGCGTCCGTAGAGGCATTCCCACGCGGAGCGTGGGAACGATCAGCCCCCACAGAATTAGCGTCATCCGAGGTTTTTGAAATGAATGTTTTGATCATTGGCAGCGGTGGCCGTGAACACGCTCTGGCCTGGAAAGTGGCTCAGGATCCGCGTGTGCAGAAGGTTTTCGTTGCACCGGGCAACGCTGGCACCGCTATTGAAGCCAAGTGCGAGAACGTCGCCATCGACGTGCTGGCGCTGGAGCAACTGGCTGACTTCGCCGAGAAAAACGTTTCCCTGACCATCGTCGGCCCGGAAGTGCCGCTGGTGGCTGGCGTGGTCGATCTGTTCCGCTCCCGTGGCCTGGACTGCTTCGGTCCAACTGCCGGTGCTGCGCAACTGGAAGGCTCGAAAGCCTTCACCAAGGATTTCCTCGCCCGCCACAAGATCCCGACCGCCGATTACCAGAACTTCACCGAGATCGAGCCGGCCCTGGCTTATCTGCGTGAGAAAGGCGCGCCGATCGTGATCAAGGCCGATGGCCTGGCTGCTGGCAAAGGCGTAATCGTCGCCATGACCCTGGCCGAAGCCGAAGACGCCGTGCGTGACATGCTCGCCGGAAACTCGTTTGGCGACGCCGGTTCGCGCGTGGTGATCGAAGAATTTCTCGACGGCGAAGAAGCCTCGTTCATCGTCATGGTCGACGGCAAGAACGTGCTGCCGATGGCCACCAGCCAGGACCACAAACGCGTCGGTGACGGCGACAGCGGCCCGAACACCGGCGGCATGGGCGCCTACTCCCCTGCCCCGGTGGTCACCGCCGACGTGCATCAGCGCGTGATGGACCAGGTGATCTGGCCGACCGTGCGCGGCATGGCCGACGAAGGCAACGTCTACACTGGTTTCCTCTATGCCGGTCTGATGATCGACAAGGCCGGTAACCCGAAAGTCATCGAGTTCAACTGCCGCTTCGGCGATCCGGAAACCCAACCGGTGATGCTGCGTCTGCAATCGAGCCTGGTGCTGCTGGTCGAAGCCGCATTGGCGCAAGCGCTGGACAAGATTGAAGCGCAATGGGATCCGCGTCCGAGCGTTGGCATCGTGCTGGCCGCTGGCGGCTACCCGGGCGACTACGCCAAAGGCGCAGCGATCAACGGTCTGGACGCGGCGGCAGCTCTGGAAGGCAAAGTCTTCCACGCCGGCACCGCGCTGAAAGACGGTCAGGTCGTTACTGCCGGTGGTCGTGTACTGTGTGCCACTGCCATGGGCGCCACCGTCGGCGAAGCTCAGCAGCAGGCCTACAAACTGGCCGCTGCCATCGACTGGGAAGGCTGCTTCTACCGCAAGGACATCGGCTACCGCGCCATTGCCCGTGAACGCGGCGAAACCCAGGAGTAAGCGATCCATCAGGCCCGGCGCGGGATGCCATTCCTCGCCGGGCTGTTCGGTCGTCGCGCATCGTTATATTCTGGCATCAACCTACGAAGGGATTTCGCCGTGCGCTGGCTCAGGATTGCCATAAGCTTCACCGTCACGCTGATGACCTTGCTCTGCACGCTCCCGGCCCAGGCCGCGCAAGGCAGTGGCTGGTCGGTATTGCTTGACGATCAGGGCATCCTGCAACTGAGCGACATCCGCTCCGCTCGCTACACCAATCAATTCAGCCCCATCGAGCTTGACCGCCTGACCGCGGCCGAACCCGACGGCGCCCTGTGGCTGCGCTTCAAACTGGCGCCGGGCAAGCACGAACAAGTGCTGCGCATCTTTGCCCCCGACCTGTCCCAGCTCAATCTCTACGTGCTCGACGGCGACCGGCTGATCGAGCAACGCAATACCGGCAACGAACGGCCCCAGGCCGAACATCCATTGCCGAGCAGCGATTTCATGCTGCCGCTGCCCCAGGCCGACAAACCGCTGGACGTCTACGTACGCATGGTTTCCGGCCATCAGCTGCGCCCGCACATCACCCTGCAAGCGGCAATCGAAGGCGCCGCCGATCAGAAGCAGACGCTGATTTTCGGCCTGCTGTTCGGCTGCCTCGCCATGCTCCTGCTGCACAACTTGGTGCGCTACGCCTACTCGCGCTCGCGCAGCAGTCTGTGGCTGGCGATCTGTGAAGGCCTGCTGGGGCTGAGTCTGTTTCTGTTGCTCAACCTTGCCGGTCCGTGGCTGCCGAACTGGCAAGCCATTCAGACGCCGGGCGCTTATCTGGCACTGCTGCTGACGGCTCCAGCCGGGTTGATGTTCGCCCTGCGCTTCTTTGCGCCACTGGGCCAGCACGCGCTGAACAAACTGCTGTGGGGCGACATTCTGTTGATCGTCACGTGCAGCCTGTTGCTGCTGTTCGTCAACACCTTGCCGCTGAACATCATCACCTACGCCCTGGTCGCACTGGCCGGCCTGAGCATGTTGCTGGTGGGCTTCTATCACTGGCAAAAAGGCTATCGCCCGGCGCGTCTGTTCGTCGCCGCCATGGTCGTGTTCAACATCGGCACCCTGGTTATCCTGCCGGCGCTGCTGGGGCTGACACTGGTCACGCCGCAAGGCCTGATCATGACGCTGATGGTGTTCATCTGCATCAGCGGCCTGCTGATGAGCATTGCCTTGGGCGAGCGACAGCGCAGCATCACCGAAAGCCGTTTCAGCATCAGCCGCGACCTCGCGGCAAGCAACGCCGAAATCAACGCCAAAGCCGAATTCCTCGCCAAGATCAGCCACGAAATCCGCACACCGATGAACGGCGTACTGGGCATGACCGAGCTACTGCTGGGCACGCCGCTGTCGGTCAAGCAACGTGATTACGTGCAGACCATCCACAGCGCCGGCAACGAACTGCTGACGCTGATCAACGAGATCCTCGACATCTCCAAGCTCGAATCCGGGCAGATCGAACTCGATGACGTGCAGTTCGACCTCAACGCCCTGATCGACGATTGCCTGAGCATCTACCGGGCCAAGGCCGAGCAACAGAACGTCGAGCTGATCAGCTTCATCCAGCCGCAAGTGCCACGGGTGATCAGCGGCGATCCGACGCGTCTGCGCCAGACCTTGCTGAGCCTGCTGGAAAACGCCCTGAAGAAAACCGAAGAAGGCGAGGTGCTGATCGTCGTTGCATTGGACGAGCGCAGCAGCAAACCGCGCCTGCGCATTGCCGTGCAGGACAGCGGCGTGCCGATGGAGCCGGAAGAGCGCGAGGCGCTGCTGCACGCCGAATTGCACAGCAAGCACTTCCTCTCGGCCAATCGCCTGGGCGGCAATCTTGGCCTGGTGATTGCGCGCCAACTGATTCGTCTGATGCAAGGCGAGTTCGGCATCAAGAGCGGCGCCACTCAGGGCAGCACTTTGTGGCTGACCTTGCCCCTGGACCCGGATCGCCTCGAACATCCGACATCCGATCTGGACAGCCCGCTGCAAGGCGCGCGGGTGCTGGTGGTCGACGATAACGACACCTGCCGCAAAGTGCTGGTACAGCAATGCAGCGCCTGGGGCCTGAATGTCAGCGCCGTACCGTCGGGCAAGGAAGCGCTGGCGCTGCTGCGCACCAAGGCGCACCTGCGCGATTACTTCGACGTGGTCCTGCTCGACCAGAACATGCCCGGCATGACCGGCATGCAACTGGCCGCGAAGATCAAGGAAGACCCGAGCCTGAACCACGACATTCTGCTGATCATGCTCACCGGCATCAGCAACGCGCCGAGCAAGATCATTGCGCGCAATTCGGGGATCAAACGGATTCTGGCCAAACCGGTGGCCGGTTATACGCTCAAGACCACGCTGGCGGACGAACTCAATCAGCGCAACAAGGGCCAGGTGGTGTTCCAGCCGCAAGTCGTTACGGCGGCCACAGCGGCCAAGGTGCCGAGCGACTTCCGCATCCTCGTCGCCGAAGACAACACCATTTCGACCAAAGTGATTCGCGGCATGCTCGGCAAGCTCAATCTGCAACCGGATACCGCGAGCAATGGCGAAGAAGCGCTGCAAGCGATGAAGGCCCAACGTTACGACCTGGTGCTGATGGACTGCGAAATGCCGATCCTCGATGGCTTCTCCGCGACGCAGCAACTGCGCGCCTGGGAAGTCAGCAATCAGCGCATCCGCACACCGATCGTCGCCCTCACCGCGCACATTCTCGCCGAACACAAAGAACGCGCCCGCCAGGCCGGCATGGACGGGCACATGTCCAAACCGGTGGAGCTGTCGCAACTGCGTGAACTGATCGAGCATTGGGTCGCCGAACGCGATCAGCAGAACCGGGCCACGACCCAGCCGTCGTAAACCGACAGATTGTCCGGTGCCTGTTAGACTCCCCCCGACTCCATCGCCAGTGAGCTTGCATCATGCTCCATGTGTTGTTCAGCGTTTATCTGAAGATGCTGGTGCTCTACAGCCCGTTCTTCGTGTTGTCCTGCTTTATCAGCCTGACCCGTGGCTATTCGCGCAAGGAACAGCGGCGTCTGGCGTGGAAGGTCGCCCTCGCCACACTGATTTCCAGTGTTCTGCTGTATTTGTTCGGGCGGGTGATTTTCGATGTCTTCGGCATCACCGTGGACGCCTTCCGCATCGGTGCCGGCAGCGTGTTGTTCATTTCCGCGCTGGGCATGGCTCAGGGCAAACCGGCGGTGCAGGCCGATAACGTGCAGCAGGACGTGACCATCGTGCCGCTGACCATTCCGCTGACGGTCGGCCCCGGCACCATCGGCGCCTTGCTGGTAATGGGCGTCAGCCAGCCGCACTGGGACGACAAGCTCACCGCAATCATGAGTATTGCGCTCGCCAGTTTCACTGTCGGTGTGGTGCTGTACCTGTCCAATCGCATCGAGCGGATTCTCGGCGATCAGGGCTTGCAGATTGTCAGCCGCTTGATGGGATTGTTCGTTTGCGCGCTGGCAGCGCAAATCATCTTTACCGGTGTGAAGGGTTATCTGGTGCCTTGAGCATTGTCGCAGTGCAACCGCCACAACAGACGCCGCGTACGGTCACCGTTCGCGGCGTTTTGTTGTGCATGGCGGCCTCAGCGCAGCGCTGCGATCACCGCTGTCAGGCTGACCGTGGCCTCGACACCGCGCGCAGTGGCGAAGGCTTGCAGCCCTTGAGCCAGCGTCAAGGTATGTGGCCGCCCGGCGATGGGCAGCATCAGTAGCAGTGGGCGTTGTCCGTCGAAATTACGCACGATCAGACTGTGTCCGGAGTCCGGATCGGTCAGCACCACATCGTCATCGACCCGTGACATCCACCAATGCCCGCACTCGTCCAGATCCAGATCCAGCAGGCAAGGTTCTGCCGTTTCAGCATCTGTAGCCTGTCGTCCATCGACCACGATGCAGTCCAGGCGCTGGAAGGACGCTTGCGACAGCCGATAACCCGAGGTCTGCGCACCGAAAGCCAGCAGCAGCCTGGCGACGCCTTCGGGCAGCAATGGCTCGATCTCTGTCATGTCATCACCCACCTCGAGCGCCAGGACTTCGGCGTCGCGCTGGGCATAACTGCCGGGCAGCCAGACGCCGTCGTTCGGGCCGGCGCTGAAAATCAACTGGTCGACCGGGTCGAACAGCATCGGCTGCTTCGACCCGCGCGTACCGAGAAATGCCGACCACTGCCCGTCGCTGCGCCCGGCCAGATCGAACAGCCGGTCAAGTTGCGGCAGGTAATACAGGTAGCGTCCGGTTGCACTTGCCACTTGTATGACAGACGCGTGGGCATGTCCGTGCAACAACGCTCGCAGGCGCGCACGTAACTGTTCATCACTCTGACCCGGCACATGAGACCAGCGATTTTCCACGCCAACGATCATTGCCGGCTGGTTATCCAGCAATTGCAGATGCACCCCGTCGAGGGTCTGCGCGACCAGCCCTTCACCCTGGCGTCGCACCTCAGCAAAAGTCCATGACGTCCAGACCTTTTCAGGCCTGCCGAGCGCCTCCGATTTCAGCAAGCGATGGTCCTCGGCAAACACTCCCCGCAGTGCTTCGATCGCCATCAGCGGCTGGCGATAAAGTTGTCCGGTGCTGATTTCAAGCAACCAGACCGCGCTGTTATCCGGGGTCAGACCGAGCAGCGCCAGCTCCTTGCCCTGACCGATATCGGCCACAGCGATTCTGCCATCGACACACCATGCCGCCAGGAACGCCTGACCTGCCACATCACGTAAACCGAAGATCGGCAACGGCAGCAACGGCGCTTTCGTGGCCAGCGCGGGCAATGCGCTCAACCAATCGGGATGTCGCTGCAGCCAACGCGGCCCGACACCGGCGAACCGCAGGATCGACGGCTTATCGGCCTGATCGAGCCACGCCTCATCGCTTCTGTGGGCAAGGGAAGGTACCCCGTACTGAAACACAATCGCGTCGTCGATCGCTGCCGCTGCCGGCACGTCGACGATATCGATTTCGAACAGTCGGCCGTCGTCCTTGGTGGCGATGAAACGCTGATTGGTCTGAGTGACCTCCACCACATCGTGTTCGATCACCACATTCTGCCAATGACCGGCACGGGGTTCGATGCCGCGGCTGATCGTCCGCTCCTGCGGGCTATAGAACAGCACCGCGTTGTTTTCCGCGCTGGACGGCACCAGCATCAACAAGTCCTCGGGCCAGGACCGGTCCTGCCCGGCCTGAATGCACTTGCCCGTCGCCTTGTTCAGCCAGGCCCGGTCGCGCCGACGCAACCCGGCATAGCCTTCCACGACAATGAACGGAACATAAGACCAGCCGCTGCTGCTGGCGGGCGTGTCTGGCGATTCGCGCCTGAACGGGGCATCGATTTGTCGAAGCGCTTCGCGCGGTTCGAACCGATAATCCTCTGCCGCGAAAGTGATCTTGCAAGCCGTCAGCTCCACCTGCTGAGCGGTGATCCGATACTCGATGGTGGTGGTGCCATGCAACGCTTCTGCCGTCAGCCTCTGCGCAATCCGCAGCGCACCATCGGCTTGTTGTTGGCAGCCAATGATCGTCGATCCCCTACGCGGATTTTTCAGTCGGTAGCGATGCTGGACAGTACCGGTCAGCACATCGACCCGCCATAGCGATGGATGATCGGGATGGTAGAACCACGCATGGCGGGCGCTGACGCCTGCCAGAACCACGCCCTCGTTGACCTCCTGCGGCAGGTTACGTGCGAACAGCACCCGATCCCGCGCAGTGTCGTAATAGCCGGTGGTCACCACTGGCTGGCCCGGCGAATTGAACGGCACTCTGAACTTACGTAACGGCAAATACGCTGCGGTCAGTTGCCCGCTGGTGACCTGAACGCGCAGATAGCGCAGAACCGGCGCCGGGATGCCGCTGGCTGCCATGTTGGCGCTGCGCTGCTGATCCGCAGCTTCGTTTTCGTAGTCGAGAACAACACCGATCAGATGCAGGCTGAGGCCTGTCCAGTCGATCCGGAACAGCCCCTCGGCCAGCTCGATGACACCGTCGAAACGATTCAACACCACGCCATCGACCAGCATGTCAGGTGCGCTGTCGATGCTGTCCCGTGGCTTTTCCCGAAAGCTGACCTGTTCCACCCGGGCCCAGGCCGCCTGCACCGTCCACGTCACCCGTTCCCAGCCCTGCGCTTGTTCAAAATTCACCGCCAGCAGGCCTGGCACCAATCGAATCCGGTATTGCCCCTGCGGTGCGGTGATCCGGTAGGCAATCTTCTCGCGCCACTCTGGTGGCAGGTCCGGAACCACCAGTTGGCTGACCTCAGCGCTCAACTGCACCTTGATGGTCGTGGCCATGAAGACCGGATGCAGCTTGAAGAGTATGTGCGGCGCAAACGGCGTACTGAACAGGTAGAACACCCGGTTACCGAGCGCGTCATATTCCAGCTGATGTGCCAGGCGGTCATGCAACCGCGGATAGCGGGTCTTGGAAAAAGGCACGGCCCCGGCGCTGCCGAGCTGATATTCGTAGCCGTAGTAACAGACGGGTGAACAGGGCAGCACCAGCGCCTCGGGCAAGGTCCCCCAGACGCTGCCGACAGCAGGCCGTTGAAAGGCTCTGGGGATGTTGATCGCGGCATGTCGCCTGGCTGGATCATCGTCGTACTGCGGCAGCTCCAGCGCACTACCTTTCCAGGGGTAAAACTTCTGCCCCTCGAACGCCACCCTTCTGCTGTGCAGATCCACCTCGGTAATCACGGCCAGTGCGGGGAACTGCAAGACCGCACCAGCGCGTTCGTAAGATTGCTGATAAGCGTCGTGAATCTGCGAGAGGTGCTCGCCAATGGCCGCAGCCTTGTCCATGATCTGCCCGAGATTGCTGGCAATGGCGGTCACCCCGATACCCACGCCCAGTAGCGGCACGGCCAGCGCTGCGGCGAATGCGGCCACCGTTCCGCCCGCTGCCAGGGCGACAAGATCCAGACCCAGCGCCGCCGTGTTGAACGCCAGGGACGTGGAGAACCGCGCTCGCTGCTCATGATTCTCTGCCTGCGTCAGGTTGTAGATGTCGAAGCCGATATTGGCCACGGAAAATGCCACACCAACGCCCATCGTGGCCTGTCCTGCCAGGCGTGCGGCGAATGAGCCCTGCTGCAACGCCCGCTCGGCCGCTGCTACCTGACGCACCAGTTGGACGATCTGCACAGCATCGCTGGCGACACCAAAGCCCAGCTGTGCATAACTGACGTACACCTGGATCTGCAGAGCAACGGTCAGCGCCGGCACGGTATCGCCAGCACGGTAATCGCGCTGGCGCATTTCACTGATCAGCGTCTGGATCGCAAAGGCAAAACTTAGCCGGCTGCCCCCGTCGTGGTCAGCCGTCTGCCCGGGCCTGGCCGCGCCGCCCTGCACGAGTCGTTCGACGTATTGCCTGATTTTCTGAAAGCGCGAATCGCGGGTGATCACCGTCAGGGTGTTTTGCGCATCGCGCGGATCGATCAGGGTAATGCTGTGGCCGCCGTCGGCTTTGTTGCCGAGGGTATCGAGCAATGGCACGTAATCACGCGCCAGGTTGTGCTCACGGCGCAAGCGCTCGGTCGCCTGCTCGAACTCGCTGGCCCAGTAGCGTGCATCCAGTTGCGCGAGACTGGCGCCCAGCCGAGCGTTTTCCCCAAGAGACCGGGTACGGGCCAGCGCTTGCTTGTGCCAGATCGACGCTCCCTGCGGATCGGCCAGTGCAACGTTGTGCAGAAAACTGTCCACGCGCAGATCCGATGACAGCCTGCGTTCGGCGATCGCCGAGGTGTCCAGTTCGATCACGTTGAATGGCGCATTGGCCGCATAGCCCAAGCCATAAAGCTTCGCCAGTGCGTTGTCGTCCGCGCTCAGATAACGCTCTACGCCACGCTGCAACTGCGCGCCATCGGCAAACCCATAGAGAGCAAAGTTGGGGTCGTAGAAGCGATAGGCCGCTTCCTCACCGGTTCGCACTTTGGCCAGCAGCAGGGCGTGGTCGCCAGTGTCGAGCAGCAGCACCGCAGGCGTCGCACTGGCGTCCAGCGCGGCCATGATGCTGTCCATGCGCTGCACGCCGCGAGCGCTGCCGACCTCGCCGGTGGGCAAGGCGCGCAGTTCGTCCAGCGCACTGCGCAACGCCTGCGAGCCAAGTTCGTCGGGACTCGCGCCGGCGTTGGCGACATGCCCGACCAACGCCCTTTCCGCCGGCTCGCCAGCGGCAACGGCGGCGCCCATCAGCAGCGCCAGCGGATAACAGCGGCGCCCCGGGTCGCCTGCGTTGTGCTGCAACAGATCCTGCGGCAACTGCTTGACCGACACCGCGCCGGCCTTGAAAAAGACGTCACGCACCTGGCCGCTGCGCTGCAAGATCTGCGTGCGAAACTCCTGCCGGGCGCTGCGCTTGATCTGACCGATACGCTCGCCCCACTGGCGCAGCGTCAGCGGCTCGGACATGGCTTGCACCTTGAGCTCGCGGGTCGTCAATGTGGCCGTCGGCAGGTCGCGTTCCAGCCCGTTTTCGAACGCCGCCGAGCGGCGCTGGCGCACGGCTTTTTCAATCGCATCGTAGCGCGCGAAAGTGCCGTCGCGGTCGGTGCCGATGGCCAGGTCGCGCACCTGTTGCCAGGTATCGGCGAACCCGCCATCGTCCACGCTCGTCGCGCCGAAAATCCCCCCGAGCACGACCCGCATCGCGGGACTCAGTTGCTCCAGCGGCAGCGTGCCGTGGGCGATGCGGCTGAACAGTTCGTTGAGATGGCTGACAGAATCCGCGCCACGGGAACTCGGCACCACGACAGATCCTTGCGCCAGCACCTGTTGGCGGGTGTCGAAGTCGATGACCACGGCTTGATCGAAGGTAACCTCCCCGCTCAGCTTGTCTCGCATCGCTCGAATGAACGGCTCGCCCAGATCATCCATCAAGCGCTGCAGCACCGCTGTCAACAGCACCGGTTTGCCCTCGACAACAGGCCAGCCGCGCTCGAAGATCAGGCTTCGATCGCTGAGCAGGTCGGACAAGCGTCCGGCATAAAGGGATTTGAGCTTGCCCTCGGCCCAGCGGGCGTGTTCCATCTCCAGCCAGTCTTTTTCCGTGCCCCTGACGATCCAGCCGGAAATGGTCTCTTCTTCGGTATTGACGTTATAGCCCTCGCGCAAACGCTGTTGCGCCAACACCTCACGAGTGAAAAACGGATCGCAATTTGCTTCGATGTATTCATGCAATCCGGCGAGGGCCGCGCCCGGGCCGGTGAGCGTTACCGTTCCCCCCGCGTCATTACGAATGCCGTCCTGGTAATAGGTGACAACCGCTTTGAGCAATTGGTAGGCATAAGCTTCATTCCAGTTGGTGAAGTTCGACCTGACCAACATCTCTTCGATGACTGCCGCAGCGACCGTGGTCAGGGTTTCACTGTCGGCCCACCCGGATTCCGAGTTGGCCATGCGTCTTTCAACTTCAGTAAGCACGTCGTAATTAAGCCGAATGACTTGCATGATCGACATCGTCATGCCGCTACCCGGCTGGGCGATGAAATGTGCATTCATTTCTTCGCCGATTTGCAGCCCCATGCGAAAGCCGTTCTCACCGGCCTCCACGGTTTGTGGCGGCACGAACAGTTCAAGCACGTCGGGTTTGCTGCGAGCAAAATCCTCGAAAAGTTGTTTATGTTGTTGTGGAAGACTGTCGGTTCTGTCGGGGTAATGCTGTGGATCGCGTCCAGGCATCAACTGCGGGTTATTGTTCAACAGAAGTTGCAGAACCGCGATTTTCTGCGTCTGGCTGTAATCGCTGATATCGACACCGCCCAACTTGTCGAGCAGTGGCGGCAGATAATCCATGTCGGTATAACGCCCGCCTTCACGAAGTTCCGCCTGCAAGCGCACTACATCGCTCGCCGCAGCGAAATTGCCACGCATTGACACTTCGCGGCGGTAGACGTCCGCCAGCAAGTCGTCGGCTAAAGCGTGAGTGACATCGCGCAATTGCAGATCCGGACCCTCCATCGCCAGATGGCTGTCGAGGCAGCGCTGACGGAAAGCCTGCAGCGTCGCGCGGTCCTTGCCATACGCACGCACCATCAGATCGATGCGTGCTTCATCGGTTCGCCCCTTCCACTTCGGCTGGCTGAGGTAGTCGAACATCTGCTGTTTCAACACCCGTGCGCGGTCTTCAATCATCGTCGCCAGTCGCCCGGCATGCTTGAGTGCAGCGCCACCGGACGCCATCGCATCAGCCCTGGCACTGTCGAGAATGACCCGGTTCATCTCGAAAGCCAGCAACGCATCGCTGTCGTACCAAAGGTTGAAGCGGTAACCCTCCGCCGCCATCACCTGGCGCCAGATATTCATGTAATCGCGCTGATTGACACCGACTTCGCTGCCGCCAACCCAAACGAAATGGATTACCTTCGGAACCGGCCGGGTCAGCCCCGACAACATTTCCACGGTCGTCGAAAGCCGTGACAGATAACGTTGCAGCCCGCGCGCAATGTCATCGACAGCCACCGGGACAGGGGTTTTCTTGCGTTTGAGCAGCGCTGCAAGTTGCTCTTGAAACAAGCTCGCCAGGGTCAACAACGACACCGGATCGGTCGTTTGACTGGCTTGCTGGTAACAGTCGTTCAGCGCTTGGTACTGCGCCGAGGCAGAGAACTCCCGCAACGTCCTGGAAAGCACTGAATACTCTTGCGCAGATATGAACGCTCGCCCGAACGAATAATCGTTTTTCAAAGCCATTACACACTCCTTGTTTATTAAATGGCTCATTGACCGCGCACACTTTCGCGCCACTGCAGAGCGGTAGATTGATTTGAACGACACTCGACAAGTGCTGTGAACACAGCACCCTAGTGGGCGGATACGCGCCACACAAACAACAAGGAATACAAAGCTTGTCCCCGGCAATATCTGATAACACCGGAGCAGTACGCTGTAACGGCAGCGAAATAATTAGCGGACCGGCGCGACCGTCAGGCATAAAAAATGGTCCTGCCCTGTGGGACATGACCATTGTTTATTGCTGGTGGAAAACAATTGAAACTTCAATCGGACTTACAACCGCTCAAACTTTCCCGTCGCTGAGAATTGCATGAGCGGAGGGTTTTTCAGGAAAGCGGTTTTTCACCATACCAACGCGGCGTGTACACCCATTCACCGCCCCCGGCACGGGCGAAGGTGCAGGTGGTCGAAGAGCCGATCAACACCATGGTGCGCATGTCCACCTGTTCCGGTGTCAATGCGCCCAGGGTCGTGGTGCGCAGCGTCTGCCCCGGCCGGCCGATGTCCCGACCAAGGACCACCGGTGTTTCAGGCAAGCGGTGATGCGCAACGATCTCCAGCGCCCGGCCCAACTGCCACGGGCGCGCCCGGGAAATCGGGTTGTAGAACGCCAGGGCCAGATCCGCTTCGGCGGCCAGATCCAGACGCTTTTCGATGATCGACCACGGCTTGAGGTTGTCCGACAGCGACATCACGCAGAAGTCGTGGCCCAGCGGCGCACCGGCCTGAGCCGCAGTGGCCAGCGAGGCGGAAACGCCCGGGAGGATTTCCAGATCAACGCTGTGCCACGCCGGATCGTCCGATTCGTGCAGGGCTTCGAGCACCGCAGCGGCCATGGCGAATACGCCCGGGTCGCCCGAGGAAACCACGATCACCGAGCGTCCCTCGGCAGCGAGGCGGAAAGCATGGCGGGCGCGCTGCATTTCTTCGCGATTGTCGGTGCAGTGCTGCACCTGATCATCGCGGAACGGGCCGGCCATGCGCACGTAGGTTTCATAGCCAAGCACATCGGTGGCGCGGGCCAGTTCGGCTTTCACCGCGGGCACCATCAGTTCGGCGGCGCCGGGGCCAAGGCCAATGACCGCGAGGCGACCACGCGGGCGGCCGATCTGCGCGACGTCCAGCGGTTGCTCGGCAATTGCGATAGCCAGATGTTCCGCGCTGATCACCTTCGCCGCAGGCACTGCAACGCGCGCCAACGTCTGAAGATCGTTTTGCGCCGCGACGAAGCGCAGCGGCACGCCCAACTCGAGCGCAGCCTCGCGCAGATTTGATGCAGCCATTTCAGCGTCCGCTGCCACCAGACACGCCAGTGCCGGCACGGCGACGCTGGCCTGGTGCAACGCAGCGCGAATGGCGTTCGGCAGATCCGCCACGTCAGCGCTCACTGCCACCGCCACACTGCGCGGGTAAATCAGCAATTCATCGGCACTGGCCACCCGCTGCGCACTGCTTACATGAATCGACCGCTGCGCCTGCGGATCCTGCGGCAACTGCGCCTGATCCAGCCACGGCGCCGCGCCTTCGATGCGCACACTGTGCCCGGCGAGCAGATCGGAAACGAAGCGTTTGCCCGATTCCAGATCAGCCAGTGCGTAGCCGCTTGGCGGATTGAGCAGGCAGGTGCCAAAGCGCAATTCGCCGCTGGTGGTGATCGCCGGCGCGACTTGCAGCGCCGCCGCAATCTCCCGGGCCATGACGTTGACCCCGCCGAGGCCACCGAGCAACGGCACCACCGCGCTGCCGTCTTCGGCCACGGCCAGCACAGCGGGTTCGGCGCCTTTCTCCAGCAACAGCGGCGCCAGGGTGCGAATGACAATGCCGGCCGCGCACAGGGCAATGATCGGCGTGTCCTGTTGATACAACGCGCGCAGGGTCGCGCCGAATTCCTCATAGCGGCTGTCGGCGCCTTCAACCCGTCCGGCAAGGCCATGGATTTGCGCCGCCGGGTAGACCTGCTGAATGCGCCGCGCCGTGGCGAGGCTGCCCTGGCCGAGAATGACGATGGCGGGAGTCGCTTGGCTCATCAACCTTGCCACCGTTCGCCCGGGACGATGATCAGCGAGAAGTACGGCGAGGACATCGGCTCGACCTGATCCATCGGCACGATTTTCTGGTTGGCCATGGTCGCGCGCTCGACATACAGCGCGCGCTCGGCGAGACCGAGTTCTTCCAGCACCTGACGCACCTTGGGAAAGTTGCGCCCCAGTTTCATGATCACCGCCGCATCGGCATCGGCCAGACGCCGCTTCAATTCTTCCTGGGGCAGCACGCCGGAAAGCACCGACAGGCTCTGATTGCGATACACCAGCGGCGCGCCGAGCACCGAAGCGCCGCCGAGCATCGAGCACACTCCGGGGACGACTTCGGCCTCATAACGGCTGGCGAGGCGGTCGTGCAGGTACATGTAGGAACCGTAGAAGAACGGGTCGCCTTCGCAGATCACCGCCACGTCGCGGCCGGCATCCAGATGCTCGGCGACCGCCACAGCGGCTTCGTCATAGAAATCGCTGATGACCTGTTCATACGACAGCGGCGCCGGCAACGCCTCGGTGGTCACCGGATAGACCAGCGGCAGCAGATTTTGCGCCTCGACCAGATGCGCCTCGATGATGCCGAACGCATTGCCCTTCTTGCCCTTGGCCACGAAATACGCGACCACCGGCGATTCGCGCAGCAGGCGCAAGGCTTTGACGGTGATCAGTTCCGGATCACCGGGGCCGACACCGAGGCCGATCAGACGTCCTTTGGCCTGCATCATTCGATCTCCGTGGCGAGGGCATTGACGGCGGCGGCGGCCATGGCGCTGCCGCCCAGCCGGCCTTGCATGATCACGAACGGCACGCCGCGACTGTCGGCCGCCAACGCCGCTTTCGATTCGGCAGCGCCGACAAAACCCACGGGGAAGCCGAGGATCAGTGCCGGTTTCGGCGCGCCGGCGTCGAGCATTTCCAGCAAGTAGAACAGCGCGGTCGGTGCGTTGCCGATCACCACCACACTGCCTTCGAGGTGCGGGCGCCACAGTTCCAGCGCGGCGGCCGAGCGGGTGTTGCCCAGCTCACGAGCAAGCTCCGGCACGCTGTCGTCGCGCAAAGTGCAGATCACTTGGTTATTGGCCGGCAGGCGCGCGCGGGTCACGCCTTCGGAGACCATCCGCGCGTCGCAGAGAATCGGCGCACCGGCCGCCAGAGCATCGCGCCCGGCCTTGCCCGCGCCCTCGGAAAATTGCAGACCGTCGACGGCCTCGACCATGCCGCAGGCGTGGATCACCCGCACCGCAAGCTTTTCCAGATCGGCGGGAATGCGCGCCAGATTGGCCTCGCGGCGAATGATCGCGAAGGAGTTGCGATAGATCTCCTGACCGTCGCGGATGTAATCAAGCATCAAGGGGGCTCCGGGAGCGGGCGTCGAGCAGGGTCGCGGCCGCATCAATAGTAAGGTTGCAGGCGTGCAGCGTGCCGAATCCGGGCTGTGCTGCATCGCGAAAATAGAGGTCGTAATGACCGGGGGCGACGGCCAGCAGCGTGGCTGGCGCGCAGTGGGCGGCGGCGCAGGAGCGCGAGCAGCCCGACAGGTGCACGCTGAGCCCTGCGGGCAGCAAAGGTGCCAGTTGCCGGGCATCCTGCTTGGTGTCGGCAAGGCCTTTGCCGCAGCCATCGGCGCCGGTGCAGGCGATCAGCCTTGTCAGCGGTTCGGCGTCGGTCGTCAGCAGGCCCAACGCCCGCAACTGCTCAAGCACGTTGTCGGTATCCGTGGCTTTCACGTTCGGCAGCAGCAGGCTCTGCCACGGCGTGAAGCGCAGACTGCCATCGCCAGACTGTCGGGCCAGTTGCGCCGCGCCACGCAGCATCGCCGGATCAAGTCGGCCCAGTGGCGGCACCACGCCGACGTAGCAGCGACCTTGCGTGTTCTGCTGATGAGCGCCGATGTGCAGCGCGTCTGCCGACGTCGGGCGCTGCCAGTTGCGGATTGCTTTGACCGATACGCGCTCGCGCAACGATTCAAGAAGCGCGAGCCTGGGCAACTCGTCGAGCAGATGGCGCATCCGTGTTTGCTCTGGCCGGGCCAGGTCGAGGAACAGCTCCAGCGCGGCGACCACCAGCGCGTGAGCGTTGTCCTGAGTCACAGCGCCGAGAGGGCGATCGGTCGGGCAACCGGCAAGACCGAATGCCCAGAGGACTTCGCCGTCACGCTCGAATGCCGACAACCACAGATCATGGGGATGTTCGAGCATCGCCAGCGCTTCGCCGCCATCGAGCTGCACGGCGAACTTGGCGCTCAACTCATGGAAGCGCGGATGGCTTTGCAAGGTGTCGAGGATTTGCCCTGCGAGCGGGCGCGTGTCGATCAGCATCTGCCGATCGATGCCGGCGGCCGGGCTGAGCATCAGATTGCGCACATCGTCGCCGGCAGCGTTCTTTGGCCCGAGGCCAGCGGCCAGCAAGCGCTCGATCAGCGCTGCCGATTGCGCACCGATGCCGCGAATCTGCAGATTGCCGCGATTGGTCGCTTCGATCGCACCGCTCGCAAACGCTTCGGCGGCAGCGGCCACCGCATCGGCCTGATCAGCACTGGTCGAACCGCCATCGAGCTTGATCCGGCAGATACCGCCGTCCAGTGCCTGGACGATACGCAGCAACCCCGGACAGGCCGAGGGGCGTAAAGCGGTGGACATCGGGCGTTCGTTCAAGGGGCTGACCGGTTGCGTGGCAGAGGCGCTTCGCGGGCGAAGGCGCGGTATTATGCCTGCTTTGTCCGGCGGCATGAAAAGTCTGCCCGTCGGAACGCCACGTTTGAGGAATATAGATGTCACCCTGGCTGACGATCGTGGGAATCGGTGAAGACGGCTTCAAGGGCCTGGGCAAGAACGCCCGGCGTGCTCTGCTGGGCGCTTCGCGGATCGTCGGCGGCCAGCGTCAGCTGGACCTGCTGCCGCCGTGCATCGGCGGCGAGCGGCAATTGTGGCCGAGTCCGTTTTCCCTCGCGCCGGTGCTCGAGTCGCGTGGCGAGCCGGTCTGCGTGCTGGCCAGCGGTGATCCGATGTTCTACGGCGTCGGTGCCAGCTTGGCGCGTCAGGTGCCGAGCGCCGAGATGGCGATCATTCCCGCGCCTTCGTCCTGCGCATTGGCGGCGGCGCGCCTGGGCTGGCCGTTGCAAGAGGTGACGGTTGTGTCGCTGGTGGCGCGTCCGTTGGCGGCGCTCAATGCACACCTGTTCAGCGGCGTGCGTCTGTTGTTGCTGAGCAATGACGGCAGCAGCCCGGCCGCCGTTGCGCAATTGCTGTGCGAACGTGGTTTCGGCCCAAGTCGCATGACTGTTCTGGAACGTCTGGGCGGCGACGCCGAACGACGTATCGAACGCAGCGCCAGCGAATGGGGCGATGCGGCGGTCGCCGACCTCAATGTCGTCGCTGTCGAGTGCCTGGCCGACTCCGGTGTTGCCGGCCTGTCGCGCCTCGCCGGTTTGCCCGATTCGGCGTTCCGTCACGATGGCCAGTTGACCAAGCGCGACGTGCGCGCCATCACCCTCGCCCGCCTGGCGCCGAAACCCGGCGAACTGCTCTGGGATGTCGGCGCCGGCAGCGGCTCGATCGGCATCGAGTGGATGCGTGCGCACCCGAGCTGTCGTGCCATGGCGGTCGAGGCCGACGAGGGCCGTCAGCAATTGATCGAACACAACCGCGATGCGCTGGGCGTACCCGGCCTGCAACTGATTCGTGGCAAGGCGCCGCAAGCGCTGGATAACCTCGAACTGCCGGACGCTGTTTTTATCGGCGGCGGCGTCACCCGTGAGGGTGTATTCGAAACCTGCTGGGACCGGCTCAAGCCCGGCGGCCGATTGGTGGCCAACGCCGTGACCCTGCAAAGCGAAGTCACCCTGGTGCACTGGCGCGAACAATACGGCGGTGAGCTGACGCGCATCCATGTCGCCCAGGCGCAACCGCTTGGCGAGTTCGACACCTGGCGTCAGGCATTGCCGATCACCCTGCTGGAACTGGTCAAACCCCTCGATGCGTGACGAAACCGCCGAACAACCCGCGCCCCTGCGCAGCGGCCTCACCACCGGCAGCTGCGCCACCGCCACCAGCCTCGCCGCTGCGCGCCTGTTGCTCACCGGCATCGCTGCCGACGCGGTGCACATCACTTTGCCCAAGGGCAAACAGGTGCAGATGCGCCTGGAGTTCTGCCGACTGAGCGAAGACGGCGCCGAAGCCGGTACGATCAAGGATGCCGGCGATGACCCTGATGTCACCCACGGCGCCCTGCTTTACTCACAGGTGCGCCTGTCAGCCGAACCGGGAATTCGCTTCAACGCCGGTGTCGGCGTCGGCATGGTGACCCGACCAGGTCTGGTATTGGCCGTCGGCGAGCCGGCGATCAATCCGGTGCCACGCAAAATGATCAGCGATCACCTGACCTTGCTCGCCGCCGAAACCGGCTACGGTGGCGGCTTCGAGGTCACGATCAATGTCGAGGGCGGCGCAGAACTGGCGCTGAAAACCATGAATCCACGGCTGGGCATTCTTGGCGGCCTGTCGATCCTCGGTACCAGCGGCATCGTCCGACCGTTTTCCTGCGCCGCCTACATCGCCTCGATCCATCAGGGCATCGACGTGGCGAAAACCAACGGCTATCTGCACATCGCCGCGTGCACCGGCAACGCCAGCGAAGACACCATGCGCCGGGTCTACGACCTGCCGGAAATTGCCCTGATCGAGATGGGTGACTTTGTCGGCGCGGTGCTCAAGCATCTGCGCAAAGTACCTGTGGATAAACTCAGCCTGTGCGGCGGCTTCGGCAAGATCAGCAAACTCGCCGCCGGGCATATGGATCTGCATTCGCGGCATTCGAGCATCGATTTGCCGCAGCTGGCCGAGTGGGCGGCGGCGATTGGCGCGGACCCGGCGTTGCAGCAAGGCATTCGCGAAGCCAATACCAGCCAACAAGCCTTGGCCATGGCCAGCGCGGCGGGCATTGCTTTGGGAGATGAGGTTTGTCGCCATGCGCTGAATTTCGCTCGCAGCGTAGTGCCGGCGCAGGTCCAGGTCGAGGTGTTTGCCATTGATCGTCAAGGCGGGATTGTCGGCCACGCCGGAGGTTTTGCATGAAACGGATCTTGCTGCTCGGCGGTGTCACTGAAGCGCTGGCGATTGCCCGCACGCTCGGCCCACAACATATCTACAGCCTCGCCGGCGTTGGCCGGGTGCCGAGCGATTTGCGCTGCCAGGTTCGGGTCGGCGGCTATGGCGGCGCTGAGGGTCTGGCGCAGTTCATCGCCGATGAAGGTGTCGATCTGCTGCTCGACGCTACCCACCCGTACGCCGCACAAATCAGCGCCAACGCCGCCCGCGCGGCACGGCTTGCCGGCATTCCCTGCTGGGCCTTGCGCCGCCCCGCCTGGCAGCCGCAAGCAGGCGATGACTGGCGCGAGGTCAGTGACTGGGCCGAACTGATCACAGCGCTGCAACCGTTCCACCGCCCGCTGTTCACCCTCGGCCGCGAACCACTGCAACACCTCGACGAAATCCCCGCCCACCAGTTCTGGACCCTGCGCGCCCTCGACGTCTATCCCGGCAACCCACGCTGCGAAGTGATCGGCGCACGCGGGCCGTTTCTGCTGGAAGACGAGCGAGCGCTATTCGAGCGCCGACAGATCGATGTACTGATCAGCAAGAACAGCGGCAGCACCGCCACCGAGCCGAAGCTCGAAGTGGCGCGTGAGCGCAGAGTGCCAGTGCTGGTGTTGAAGCGCCCGGGGTTGCCGGGGGTTGATCGGGAATTTCGATCAGCGTCTGAAGTCCTTGAAGCCCTGGCGACGTCAGACATTTCCTAAAATTGAATTTATGTGCGAATTGGCCTGCATATTTTACAGACGCAGCCGACTGTTCCTCCCTACCTCCTGAATCCAATACTTCGGTTCCTTTAATCAAAACAAGCAGACAGCCAGAAAAGCGGCTTGCCAGCTTGTATCCCAAGGAATACGATCCCAACATGATCGCTTTTGAACGATCCCGCATATTTTCCGAATGGCTCGACTCCTTGAAAGACATAAAAGGGAAAGGCCGAATCATCTCCAGAATTAAAACAGCCGAAAATGGCAACTTCGGCGATTGCGGGTTCGTCGGTGACACTGTTTATGAAATGCGTGTTCATTACGGCCCTGGTTACAGGATGTACTTCACACGCAAAGGCGAAGTGATTTATCTGCTGCTGATCGGGGGCGATAAATCGACACAAAAAAGAGATATCAAACGCGCCGTGCAGATGGCTCATAACATCGGAAATGAGGAGTAAATCATGACCGAAGAATTCGCCCGTTTTGACGCCGCCGAGTACCTCAAAACTCCCGAGGACATGGCGGCATATCTAGATGCCTGTTTTGACGATGACGAAGGCGACGGCGTCCTTATCCGTGCAGCGCTCAATGACATCGCCCGGGCTCAAGGCATGACACAAGTGGCGCGGGATGCAGGTTTGGGCCGCGAAAGTCTTTATAAAGCCCTGAGTAGCACTGGCAATCCCGAATTCGCAACTATCATGAAAGTCATGAAGGCTCTGGGTTTGAGATTGCATGCCGTAACGCTGTGAATGAACTGCGACACCAAACCGCACGACGCTTTTTTACTTATCGGCCCTGATCAGGCTAAATGGGCCGCGCCTGATCGCCCACCCAACGGACCTGTCCCATGAACCGACGCCGGTTAGCATTTGCCTGGATCGCCTGCTTTGCAGTGCTGTTCAACATGCTCGCCATGCCGCTGAGCGGGGCGATGGCGCAGGCGGGCGGTGCACCGGCCGAGCAGATACTCTGGAGCAGTTTCTGCACCGGCAGCGGCATGAAGATGGTGGCGATCGACATCGGTGCCACGGATCAGAAGGCCCCGCAGAACGACAGCCATTCGAACATGCAGCACTGCTGGTGTTGCTCAGGTGGGGCGCCATTGCTGGCGCTGCCGGGGCATTCGCCGCAGCTGTATTTCGCGCAATTTGAAAGCAACCGCAGCGTTGCGCCCGCCTCCCTGCAAGCCCCGACGCCGCGCCAGCAATGGCCGAGTCTCAATCCCCGTGCATCCCCTCTGGTCTGATTGGTTCGCGCCCTGAATCCGCGTTTCAAATCGTTCTGGAGAACTGCCATGTTGAAGAAACTCTTCGTCCTCGCTGCGCTGTTGTTGCCGGCGTGCTTCGCCCATGCCCATGAATACAAGGCGGGTGCGCTGGAAATCGCCCATCCGTGGTCGCAGGAACTGCCGCCGAATGCGCCGACCGTCGCCGCCTACTTCATCATTCACAACACCGGCAAAAGCGCCGATCGCCTGCTCAGCGTCAACTCGCCCATCGCTGCACAAGCGCAGTTGCACGAGCACGTGATGCAGGGCGATCTGATGAAGATGCAGCAAGTGCCAAGCGTGGAAATCCCCGCCGGCGGCACCGTGACCTTCGCGCCGATGGCTTACCACGTGATGCTGCTCAACCCGAGCGATCGCAGTCTGCTCAGCGACGGCATGCGCTTCCCGATGACCCTGCATTTCGAAAAGGCCGGTGACGTCAGCGTTGAAGTTGCCGTGCAGAAAAAAGCGCCGGAATCCGCTCAGGGCCACGTCCACGCTCAGTAACCGTTTCGGCTGACTTCGCCCATGCGTCCGTTGCGCACCAGGCCCGTCCCGCATCACCGTCAGACTCAAGCGCTGACGCGTGGCAGCTGGATCGCCCTGTTCGCCATGCTGATGATCTTCATCGGTCCTCTGATTTCTCAGTCGATGCCGATGGATCAACACGCCTCGACCTCGATGCCAATGAGCATGGACATGTCGATGGACACGCCCGGCATGGATCACAGCGGCCATGCAGCCCAGCCTGCGGCCGAGCATTGCCCGCCGCAATCTTCGCATCACGTGCTGTGGGAAAAATGCGGCTATTGCAGCCTGCTGTTTAACTGCCCGGCACTGACCGGCGGCGGCGATTTCGTCGCTTTCAACATCCCGCCACCGAACACCTTCACCCCACCCTCCCCGCGTCTGGGCCATGCCCGCCAACCCTTCTTCCCCGGCGCCCGCACCCGCGCCCCGCCCATCGCCACGTAAACACGCACCTCTGATTGCACACGGTTGAGAAGACAGCTCCAGGCTGCCGGCCGTGGTGTTTACGACTGTTCGATGGAAATTGTCATGTCCAGGTTTACTGCTGTCCCCTGCGCGGAATCTGCCCGCGCGCACTTTGCCCTGAATGAATCGCGGATTCGTTGCAGGCACGCGATTGCCGCCCTTTGCGGCCTGCTGCTGACACCGCTGGCGTTGGCTGATGATCACGCGAGCCACGAAAGTGAATTGAGCCCGACGGTGATCACTGCCATCGCCCCGAGCTCACCACTGACGATCGTCACCAACCCCAGGGATCCGCGCCAACCAGTGCCGGCCAGTGACGGTGGCGATTATCTGAAGACCATTCCCGGCTTCGCTCTGGTGCGCAATGGCGGCACCAACGGCGATCCGGTGCTGCGCGGCATGTTTGGTTCGCGGCTGAACATCCTTACTAACGGCAGCATGATGCTCGGCGCCTGCCCTGGTCGGATGGACGCGCCGACCTCGTACATCTCGCCGGAAACCTACGACAAGCTCACGGTGATCAAAGGCCCGCAGACCGTCCTCTGGGGGCCGGGCGCATCGGCCGGTACGGTGCTGTTCGACCGTGAGCCGGAGAACTTCGGCGAACTCGGCACTCGCGTCAACGCCAGCATCCTGGCTGGCTCCCACGGCCGTTTCGACAAGGTTGTCGACGCGGCTGCCGGCGGCCCTCAGGGTTACGTGCGGGTGATCGGCAACACCGCGCATTCGGACGATTACCGCGATGGCAACAACGACATCGTCGCCTCGCGTTACGACAAGTGGAACGGCGATGTCGCACTGGGCTGGACGCCGGATGCCGACACTCTGATCGAGCTCACCGCCGGCAAGGGCGACGGCGAGGCGCGGTATGCCGGGCGCGGCATGGACGGTTCGCAGTTCCTGCGTGAAAGCCTCGGCCTGCGCTTCGAGAAATCCAACATCAGCGAGGTGCTGGAAAAACTCGAAGCGCAGGTCTACTACAACTACGCCGACCATGTGATGGACAACTACACCCTGCGCACGCCCTCCGGCACCGGCATGATGGCGGGACCGATGGCGTCCAACGTCGACCGACGCACCCTCGGCGCGCGAATCAAGGCGACCTGGCGTTGGGCGGACATTCAACTGATCACCGGGCTGGATGCGCAGACCAACGAGCACCGTCAGCGCAGTGCGATGGGCATCGATACCTACAAGGACCTGCCGTACAGCAAGGACGCCGATTTCCATAACTACGGCGTGTTCAGCGAAATGACCTGGTACGCCGCCGAGCGTGATCGCCTGATCACTGGCGCACGGGTGGATCGCGCTTCGGCCAAGGATTACCGGCAGACCACCGGGTCGGGGATGATGTCCCGTCCCAACCCGACCGCCGACGACACCCGCGCCGACACCCTGCCCAGCGGCTTCATCCGTTACGAGCATGACCTCGCCGACAGCCCGACCACGCTCTACGCCGGCCTCGGTCACGCGCAACGCTTTCCGGATTACTGGGAGTTGTTCTCACCCAAGTCCGGCCCGGCAGGATCGGTCAATGCGTTCGACTCGATCAAACCGGAAAAGACCACGCAGTTCGACTTCGGCGTGAACTACAAGAGCGCCGACCTCGAAGCCTGGGCCTCGGGTTACATCGGTGTGGTACGCGATTACATCCTGTTCGACTACACGCCGGGAATGATGGGCATGAGCACTTCGCGTGCCGAGAACATCGACGCGCGGATCATGGGCGGCGAACTCGGAGCTGCCTACAACCTGACCGACAACTGGCAAGCCGATGCGACCCTGGCCTACGCCTGGGGCAAGAACAGCAGCGACGGCTCGGCCCTGCCGCAGATGCCGCCGCTGGATGCGCGTTTCGGCCTGACCTACAGCGAGGCCAAGTGGAGCGCCGGCGCACTCTGGCGAGTGGTCGCCGCGCAGCACCGCATCGACGCGAACAAGGGCAACGTGGTCGGCAAGGATTACGCCCAGAGCTCGGGCTTCGGCGTGTTCTCGCTCAACGGCGCGTACCGCATCAACCAGCACTGGAAGGTCAGCAGCGGTGTCGACAACCTGTTCGGCAAAGCCTACGCCGAGCACCTGAATCTGGCTGGCAACGCCGGGTTCGGTTACCCGGCCAATGACCCACAGGCAATTAATGAACCGGGGCGCACGCTCTGGACCAAAGTGGATATGAGTTTCTGACACCAACACCTACCCATGTGGGAGCGAGCCTGCTCGCGAAGAGGCCGGCGCATTCAATATTGATGTCGTCTGGCATGACGCCTTCGCGAGCAGGCTCGCTCCCACAGGTAACAGACAACGAAAAGAACCAAGCCAAGCGGAGCACACGTGATGCAAAAGCCTCAACCCAATTTCTACAACCTGGCCTGGCGCTGGCATTTCTATGCCGGGCTGTTCGTCGCGCCGTTCATGGTGATGCTGGCCCTGACCGGGATCATTTATCTGTTCAAACCGCAGCTCGATTCGCTGATGTACAGCAGCCTGCTCGAAGTACCGGTCGGGCACCACACGGTGCCGGCCGATGACTTGCTGCAACGGGTGAAAGCTGCCTATCCGCAAGGCCAGGTCACTCAGTACCTGCCGCCGGTGAATGCCGAGCGCAGCGCGCAATTCGTGGTGAAAGACGCCGGTCACGAACTCAACGTATTCGTCGATCCGTACCACGGTGACATTCTCGGCGAGCAGGATGCCAAGCAGAATCTGCAAGCCATCGCCCGTGCGATCCACGGCGAATTGATGATCGGCACGGTCGGCGATCGGCTGATCGAAATGGCCGCTGGCTGGGGCGTGGTGCTGGTGGTCTCGGGACTGTTTCTGTGGTGGCCGCGTGGTCAGGCGGCGGGCATCCTGTGGCCGCGCCTGAGCAGTCGCGGTCGGCTGTTGTGGCGCGATCTGCATGCGGTCACGGGGTTCTGGGGCGCAACATTGCTGCTGGTGATGTTGCTCAGCGGCATGACCTGGACCGGTTTCTGGGGCAAGCAATACGCGCAGGTGTGGAACGTGTTTCCAGCCGCAATGTGGGACAACGTGCCGACTTCCGACATCGAGGCACGCAGCCTCAACAGCGCGACCCGCCAGACCGTGCCATGGGCGATGGAAAACACACCGATGCCAATGTCCGGCGACCACGCCGAACACATGAATCACGGCAATGCCCATGCCGGTCCCGCTGCACCCGAAGTCAGCCTGCAGGATGTGCAAAACATCGCCAGCGAACGCAAGGTGGAGCCCGGCTACAGCATCACCCTGCCGACCACCGCCACCGGCGTGTTCACCATTGCCGTGTTCGCCGATGACCCACGCAACGACGCCACCCTGCATATCGATCAGTACACCGGCAAGGTTCTCGCCGATGTGCGTTTCGAGCATTACGGCACCGTTGCTCGCGCTACCGAAATCGGCGTGATGCTCCACGAAGGCAAGATGTTCGGCACCTTCAACCAGATCGTCGTGCTGCTGATCTGCCTGATGATTCTGCTCAGCGCCGTCAGTGGTGTAGTGATCTGGTGGAAACGCCGGCCTGAAGGCAAGTTCGGTGTGCCGCCGCTGCGCCATGATCTGCCGAAGTGGAAAACCGGCGTGGCGATCATGCTGGTGCTGGCGGTGGTGTTTCCGCTGGTGGGGGCTTCGCTGCTGTTCGTGTGGTTGCTTGACCGGTTTGTCTTGCCACGAGTCGCCCGGCGCACCGTCGATCTACCGCGCTGATAGTGTGGCGCGGGCTCAGTGGCCCGCGCCCGACTCGGCACTCGAATTACAACTCATCTCTGATTCGCACGGCACCATCGGCCGCCGGCTGTTGCCGACGGGTTCGCCAACCACTGCCCAGGTGCCCGGTATGGCGCCAATACGCGCCTGCCACCAACACCTGAAATTCGCCCAATTGCAGGAGTCGCGAGACAAATTGCCCAGGCGTGAGGCGGCTGACCCATTGCCCGTTTTCATAAACGACCGAACGGGTCAGCAGCAGATCCCGTTCGGCGTCTGAGTACACTGGCGTGTATTTGAGCAACTCATGGCCGGGCGTGGAGTAGTAATACCCACGAATATCGAAACCTTGGTTTTTCAACTCGTGGGTGTGTGCATACACCAGCGCGGGTTCGGCGAAATTACTGCGGATCTGTTCGTTGTCAGCGACCAGCAAGGTATTGCCCGACAGGCTGAATTGATGACTGGCCACGACGGCATAACCGTCAGGGAAGCGCGGTGCAGGTCGGCGCCAGTCGGTCGCAGGGTCCTTGGCGGTACGGAAAAGACGCAGACGAAGATTTTCCTCGTTGGCGAACCACGCAACAGGCTCCAGCGGGACAAAGCGCTGGCCGGACTCTTCCCCGAGAACCGCGCCCTCATAGCCGGTCCGACCGAGTATTTCATTGTCGGTCCGTTGCTGGGCATAGCGGGCAGCATCGTCGGAATGCTGGAAGATCGGTCCCAGCGCCGGAACCGGATGATTTTGCCAATGGCGCTCACGAGATATCTCGGCAAGGCCCGGTTGCCAGCCCTCCCCGACCCGACCACGGCGAGACCAGCAGGGGCTGGTTTCAATGACATGCAGGTCACCGGCTCGCGCCATCCGATTTACGTATTCAACAAGGCTGAAGGTGCCCTTGCTGTTGTTGCGTTCATCAATAGCCGCCTGCTCCATTGACACAAAAGCGTTGGGGCGCAATTCCACTTGCCCGAACCGGTCGAAGAATGTGCCGGGCTCGAACGCGTGCAGTTGCAGCCTCAGCAGCGCTCCGTCGGCGCAGGAGAAGTAGATCGGCTTGTAACCCTGTGGCGTACTGGCCCGTCGACACGCCTGCTGGACTTCGCTGGGCATGATCAGCACATGCCGGATATCCGTGGATCGTGCGCCAAGCGGCGGCAGGACGGCGCGCAGATAAATCGAATCCAGCAGAAAGCCTGATGGCAGTCGCCCGTGCTCGAAGATCCGGTCCAGCGCCAGCGCAGACCGTTGTGCAGTCAGCGGCAGACTGGCAAGAAACACACCGACGGCCGAGCGCAGGATGACACCGAAAGTCTGCGTATCGCGGCTCACCGCCAGCTCATGGACATATCGAGCGGCCGCATCCGCCTGAAGGTATAACGGGCTGCACACCGCCGCAGTAGCGGCTTTGCTGTAATCCGTCACGATCTGCAGATCGGCGGAGAACGGCACCCAGCGCGATACTTGCCGGGGCAGGCCCCACAGGTCACTGCCGGTGACGACCTGCAAATAACCGGTTCTGGCGAGCGAGTCGATCCAGTCGATCGGTTTCAATTCACCGCTGTAAAGGCGCTGCTTGATGGTCTCGCCATCCAGTGATGCGGGCAGGCTATTGCTTGCCGTCAGGGCAATCGACAGATCGGCGCGCAGACGCTCCCACAACCCAGGCTGATAGCGAATCGTCGCACCGTCCGGCGCAAACAGGTATTCATCCCAGACCACAGGCTTGCGCGTGAATGCCGAGTACAAGGTGTCGACCGACAGCATGTTCAAGTAGATCTGTTTGTCGATGGCCGAAAACGCTACCGACAGCTCCCTCGGGACTCTGGAGCGGTAACGCGCAACGATCCGGCAATTTTCTGGAAACAGTCCGGCAGCGCGAGCCTCGTCGGCGATGATCTCGCTACTGTCGAAATTTTCGCGTGTCACTTCAATCGGCAAGGTAGCGACGTAGAGGCCGTCGGAGCGTTTCAGAATGACACCGCCATAGAGCTTGTCGGTGCTCTGCGGCAACAGCGATCGGGCATGCACCGCCGCATCGTCGGCACTGTGAAAAACCGGCCCCAGGGCGCGTCGCTGCAGATTTGCGTAAGGCTGCCAGGTTTTCTTGACCAAACCCGGCCGGTCCCAGCACAGACTCGTACGCAGCACGTCAAGTTGACCACTGTCGACCACGGTGTGCACGAAGTCGGATGGCAACAGCCTTTGCGCAGCGAGATCGTCCTTGAGCGTTTGCAGCGTCGTCTGCGAGCTGTCGTTGTAGAACAACTTGCTGGAGCTGTTGAACACATACCTGAGCAGAGCACCATCACCAGTGGCGATATACAAAGTTCTGTGGCGGCCAGTGGCGACGACCGGGCGCCGCTCGGAGAGATACATGGCAACGGTCAGCGTCTCTGGCGTGACGAAGTAATGCGCGAGCCAGTCCTGGGGATGGCGCAAGGTTTCCCCGATTCGCTGGTGCATGTAATACACGGCATGCAGGTCGAAGCCATCCGGGTACTGATACCAGGGAGCTGTCCTGCTGGAACTGAACACCGACTCCTGACGAAACAGATTAGTGCCGCTATCGCTGACGGGTATCAGCTCGCTGGCGATGTATTCCTCCCGCTCCACGTGCTTGAGAATGAAGCCGAACCAGGTTTTCTTCTCGTCGTGCAAATGCACGTCAGTACTGGATTGACTCAGTGCTGCCTCGTCCGCCGAGGAAAACACCGCACCAAAGAAAATCCTCGCAGGACGCTTCCACGGCATTGTCGTGGCGCCAGGCGCAGGCACTTGCGTTGGCGGATATGGCTGCAAAGAGAGATCTGGCAATGACGGTTTCGGTAACGTCGGCAGCGGCGGCTCCGACTCGCCTGGTTCAGCCACTGGCGCTACTGGCAGGCTCCAGTCAGCGCCGATTTGCCCGCGATAGCCCCACAGTGCGTGATCGATCAGGTTGAACAAGACGCCGGCCTGCGCCTGTTCACGCACAAAGGCCTGTGGCCGTTCAGTGCCGTTGCGCAGCGCACTGGCAAGCTCGCCCGGGTGCTTGCCAGTGCCGAGGCGTCTGGCCAGCTCCCTGGCGACGATGGTGGTGTAGGGCTGGAACCTGATCAGGCTGTCACCGGCACCAGAGCAATACAGAGCGATCCCGTCGACCAGGGTCTGCCGCAGCTCGTCAACGTTGAGCATCTGCACGTCCAGCAGAGCCTCGGCACGGGTCCAGCGCAGATACCGGATATGCACCGGGTCAAGTTGCGAAAGCGCAACGTGAGCGACATAACGCGCATGCATGGTGTGGTCGTCTGGAAACACCGGCCGACCGTGATTGTCCAGAGGATAAAGCCGCCCCTGGCTGAGCGTATCGATATCCCCGGGCAAGGGTTCGGTCACCACGAAACGCTTGTCGCTACGCTGAAAAACATACCCCGCGTACTGCTGATCACGGCGAATGCCCACGAGCTCATGGGCATGGCGAACCGCATCATCGGCCGCCAGAAAAGCCCGGCTCAATCGCGGCCAGGGGAAATTGGCGAAGGGCTGCCATTGCAGATCCACCGGCCCCAGATGCGCCCACAACGCACTGCCGCGCACGACCTCCAGGGTCCCGGCCAGTACCAGCATCGAAACAAATGCGCAGGTATCCAGTGTGCCGGCCAATAGCCTTGCCTGCACACCATTGTCACTGACCGTGCCGTCCGACTGCGTAACGCTCAGTGCCGCTTCGATCGAATCGCCGCTGAAGCGGTACTTCAACATCGCATGATCCTGCGCCCGCATGTACAGCGACAACGCACGCCCTGCTTGCGCCAGATGTTGGCTGCGGGCATTCGCTTCGATAGCGACGGCGATCTCTCGGGGCGTGAAGAAGTTCTCGTAGAGCCACGGCTGAGCGGGCGGAAACTGTGCAGGGTCGGGCCGCGAGGCGAAGTAAAAGCCCTCCAGCAAATAACCCCTGGGCAGCTGCAATTGCCCCTGGGCATCAACCGGAAATATTCGCTCAGGATCCCATGCCGCCAGTCCGGCCGGGCGCGCATGGATGGCGACATACTCCTCGCCGGTCAGTTTTTTCAAGATCAGGCCTGTCGTCTGCGCGCCTCTTGATTTCAACGCGGCCAGCACGGCGCGTTCGGCATTGACGCATACACGGGTCATCAGCGGCAGTTCGGTGACCGCACCCGCGGAGAACGACGCGCCGACCCTCCAGTCCGCGGGTACGCGCCCCACCGAGTAGCCCCAGTCGGCATTCGAAACAATGACTTTGAGCTCACCCACGGTCGCCAGCTTGTTGATCACCGCCATCACGTCATAGGCCCCCGCCGGATGGCCCGACGGCCCGCCTGACTGCTGCCAGAGAAAGTAGTCGCGCTCCTCGGGCGAGCCGCTCGAGACGTATTTGAGCAAGCTGCCATCCGGGCCTGAAAGGTAAGCGCTGCGGAAAAAATCCCGCGCCGACACATCGCCAATGAAATCGCCGCCTGAATAGAAACTCATGAACAGCCGGAGCAGCGTTTCATCCTGACGCCGATTGCCATTGCGGAACTCGGCATGGATCGGCGGATGGCTGTGAACGCTGGCGACGCACCGGTAGCCCAGCGGATGAAGCATGCCGCCAAGGACATCGGTCTGCACAATTGTGCCGAAGTCAAAACCCGTGGCTTGCCCGGCGATGGGTGAAGTGGCGAGCAATTTCCCGTCCGGACGCAGCAGGATCACGCTGCCGTACTCTTTGTCCGGGTTCAGTGGAATCCGCGTGTGCACCCAATAGGCGGCGTCCTCTTCAGTCAGAAAGGCCGGGCTCAGTGGCGGCAGCTTGAACGTTGCTGAAGAACTTGCGGTACGACCGGATCGGCCTGAGACATGACTCATAAAAACCTGCGCAGAGAATCGGGATGAGCGCGTGAGTGTGGGCCGTCGGTTTTCACCTGCTGTGGTACATGTTTATCGTTTCTGTATCCGCATCTGCGCGACAGCTGCGCCCCAATCTGGCGCAACTGGACGCACCATCGCCCGACTACCGTCCCCTCCTGGTGCACGCCCACAGCGCGCAAGCGCTCTGGCACGACATTTTCTTGCCTGAACGCGACCGGGCACAGCCTTTGCAAAACACACCTTCAGTCGTCCGCATCTGCCAACCAGAAAAAATCGAATGTTCATGGAGATCGCACAATGAAGCGTCGCAGTTTGATCAAGGCTTTCACACTCACGGCATCCATTGCCGCGATGGGCATGACCTGGACTGTCCAGGCCGCCGAGACCATCAAGGTCGGGATTCTGCATTCGTTGTCCGGCACCATGGCGATCTCCGAAACGTCGCTCAAGGACATGGCGCTGATGACCATCGACGAGATCAACGCCAAGGGCGGTGTGAACGGCAAGATGCTCGAGCCGGTGGTGGTCGACCCCGCTTCCAACTGGCCGCTGTTCGCCGAAAAGGGCCGACAGCTGCTGACCCAGGACAAGGTCGCGGTGGTGTTCGGCTGCTGGACCTCGGTGTCGCGTAAATCGGTATTGCCGGTGTTCGAAGAGCTCAATGGCCTGCTGTTCTACCCGGTGCAGTACGAAGGCGAAGAGATGTCGCCGAACGTCTTCTACACCGGCGCCGCGCCGAACCAGCAAGCGATCCCCGCCGTTGAATACCTGATGAGCGAAGAAGGCGGCAGCGCCAAGCGCTACTTCCTGCTCGGCACCGACTACGTCTACCCGCGCACCACCAACAAGATCCTGCGCGCGTTCCTGCATTCCAAAGGCGTGGCCGACAAGGACATCGAAGAGGTCTACACGCCGTTCGGTCACAGCGATTACCAGACCATCGTTGCCAACATCAAAAAATTCTCCGCCGGCGGCAAGACTGCCGTCATTTCCACCGTCAACGGCGACTCCAACGTGCCGTTCTACAAAGAGCTGGCCAACCAGGGCCTGAAAGCCACCGATGTACCGGTGGTGGCGTTCTCGGTCGGTGAAGAAGAACTGCGCGGCATCGACACCAAACCGCTGGTGGGCAACCTCGCGGCGTGGAACTACTTCGAGTCGGTGGAAAATCCTGCGAACAAGAAATTCGTCGCGGACTGGAAAGCCTATGCGAAGAAACACAATCTGCCGGGCGCCGATAAAGCGGTGACCAACGACCCGATGGAAGCCACCTACGTCGGCATCCACATGTGGGCGCAGGCGGTCGAGAAAGCCAAATCCACTGACGTCGACAAGGTTCGCGAAGCGCTGGCCGGGCAGACCTTTGCTGCGCCGTCCGGTTACACGTTGACCATGGACAAGACCAATCACCACCTGCACAAGCCCGTGATGATCGGCGAAATCCAGAGCGACGGTCAGTTCAACGTCGTGTGGCAGACCGAAGGCCCGATCCGCGCGCAACCATGGAGCCCGTATATTCAGGGCAACGACAAGAAGCCGGATTATGCGGTGAAGAGCAACTGAGGCGAATTCAACCTTTGAGGCGGGCTTGAGTTTTCCCCCTCACCGGAACGCCGCCCGCCCAGCCCTCTCCCTCAGGGAGAGGGGGAAAGGGAGTCGATCTTCATGCTTTTCAAAGCCTGAGCTCGACTCGAATTCGCAGGTCGCAGCACATCGCCCAGACACCTCGGTCAGTCCCCTCTCCCTCCGGGAGAGGGTTAGGGTGAGGGGGCGGTTGAACAGGACACCACCAATGCCCACTGCCATACACCGCTTGCTTCTCGCCATCGCACTGTTGCTGCCGATGCTCGCTCACGCCGGCGACGCCGAAGACTTCGTCGCGGCCAACCCGATGCAACAGGCCAAACTGCTGGAAGCCTGGGCCGCGCAGCCCGATCCGGCGCGTATCGAATTGCTCAACGCCCTGCAGCAAGGCGAGCTGACGATCGACGGCCAAGCGAAAACCCTGCGCCTGAACAATCGCCTGCGGGGTCTGATCGACACCGCGATGGCCAGCCATCAATTGCTCGCTGCTGACGGCAAAATCCGTCTGAGCGCCGCACAGCAATTGCAGAAAAGCGCGAAACCCGCGCAGCTGAAGTTTCTCGACCAGCAACTGGCTGGGGAAAAAGACCCAAGCGTCCACGCGGCCCTGAGCCTCGCGCTGGCCAACCTGCAACTGGTCGACAGCGACCCGGCGGTGCGCCTTGCAGCGGTGCGGTTGCTCGGTGAAACCGGCGATCCGCTGGCACGCACGCGCCTGGAAGGTTTGCTCGAACCGGGCGTGGAAAGCGATGCCGGTGTGCGCACCGCCGCTGAAACCAGCCTCGCTCAGGTCAAGCGCAAATTGCTGATCGGCGAAGTGCTCGGCCAGGCCTTCAGCGGCATGTCGCTGGGCTCGATTCTGCTGCTCGCCGCCCTCGGCCTGGCGATCACCTTCGGCCTGCTCGGGGTGATCAACATGGCCCACGGCGAGATGCTGATGCTCGGCGCCTACTCGACCTATGTCGTGCAGTTGATGTTCCAGCGTTACGCGCCGCAGGCCATCGAGTTCTATCCGCTGATCGCGCTGCCAGTGGCGTTCTTCGTCACCGCCGCCATTGGCATGGCGCTGGAGCGCACGGTTATTCGCCATCTCTATGGTCGGCCGCTGGAAACCCTGCTCGCGACCTGGGGCATCAGCCTGATGCTGATCCAGCTGGTGCGGCTGGTGTTCGGTGCGCAGAACGTTGAAGTGGCCAACCCGGCGTGGCTGTCCGGCGGTATTCAAGTGCTGCCCAATCTGGTGCTGCCGTACAACCGCATCGTCATCATCGCTTTCGCATTGTTCGTGGTGGTGCTGACCTGGCTGCTGCTGAACAAGACCCGCCTCGGCCTCAACGTTCGCGCCGTTACCCAGAACCGCAACATGGCCGCCTGCTGCGGCGTGCCAACCGGGCGCGTGGACATGCTCGCCTTCGGTCTCGGCTCGGGCATCGCCGGGCTGGGCGGCGTGGCGCTGAGCCAGATCGGCAACGTCGGTCCCGACCTTGGCCAGAGCTACATCATCGACTCGTTCCTGGTGGTGGTGCTCGGCGGCGTCGGCCAACTGGCCGGTAGCGTGCTCGCCGCATTTGGCCTGGGCATCGCCAACAAGATTCTCGAACCGCAGATCGGTGCGGTGCTCGGCAAGATCCTGATCCTCGCGCTGATCATTCTGTTCATTCAGAAACGTCCGCAAGGCCTCTTCGCACTGAAAGGACGGGTGATCGACTGATGAACCAGCCTCTGTTAGTCACGGCCACACAAAAGGCCGGGCCGAAAGTCACGCTCGCGGTCGGCGGGGTGATCCTCGCGCTGCTGATCGTTCTGCCGCTGCTCTCGTTGTTGTCGCCAGACAATGCCCTGCACGTCTCGGCCTACACGCTGACCCTGGTCGGCAAAATCCTCTGCTACGCCATCGTTGCTCTGGCGCTGGATCTGGTCTGGGGTTACGCCGGCCTGCTGTCGCTGGGCCACGGTCTGTTCTTCGCCCTCGGCGGGTACGCGATGGGCATGTACCTGATGCGTCAGGCCGCCGGCGATGGCTTGCCAGCGTTCATGACTTTCCTGTCGTGGAGCGAATTGCCCTGGTACTGGACCGGCACCAGCAGCTTTATCTGGGCCATGTGTCTGGTGGTGCTGGCGCCGGGTCTGCTGGCGCTGGTGTTCGGTTTTTTCGCCTTCCGTTCGCGGATCAAGGGCGTGTATTTCTCGATCATGACCCAGGCGCTGACCTTCGCCGGCATGCTCCTGTTTTTCCGCAACGAGACCGGGTTTGGCGGCAACAACGGCTTCACCAATTTCCGCACGATCCTCGGTTTCGGCATCACCGAACCGGGCACCCGCGCGGTGCTGTTTCTGGCCACGGTGTTGCTGCTGGTGGCGAGCCTGTTCATCGGCTGGCGCCTGGCGCAGAGCAAGTTCGGCCGAGTGCTGACGGCGTTGCGCGATGCGGAAAACCGTTTGATGTTCTGCGGCTACGACCCGCGCGGTTTCAAGCTGTTCGTCTGGGTGCTGAGTGCGGTGTTGTGCGGTCTCGCCGGAGCGCTTTATGTCCCGCAGGTCGGCATCATCAACCCCAGCGAAATGTCGCCGACCAACTCGATCGAAGCGGCGGTGTGGGTCGCCCTTGGCGGGCGCGGCACGCTGATCGGGCCGCTGCTCGGCGCCGGCGTGGTCAACGGCATGAAGAGCTGGTTCACCGTGGCCTTCCCGGAATACTGGCTGTTCTTCCTCGGCGCGCTGTTCATCGTCGTGACGTTGTACCTGCCCAAGGGCGTGATCGGTCTGCTGAAGAAACGAGGTGAACAATGAGAGTCACAGCGAGTGCTGAATTCATGCTGGAGCCGGCGTTTTTCCCCGTGGAACCGAACAAGGACGAAGGTACCAGCCGCGACTCGATCGGCCTCGGCCAGCGCGTCGGCCCGGGCCTCGATACGCGTCACGGCACGATCCTGACTTTGGAAGACATCAGCGTCAGCTTCGACGGCTTCCGTGCGCTGAACAATCTCAACCTGTACATCGGCGTCGGCGAACTGCGCTGCATCATCGGCCCCAACGGCGCGGGCAAGACCACGCTGATGGACGTGATCACCGGCAAGACCCGGCCCAGCCACGGCAAGGCCTGGTTCGGTGAAACCCTGGACCTGACGCAGATGAGCGAAGTGCAGATTGCCCAGTCCGGCATCGGCCGCAAATTCCAGAAGCCGACGGTGTTCGAAGCCTTGAGCGTGTTCGAAAACCTGGAGCTGGCGCAGAAGACCGACAAGTCGGTGTGGGCGAGTTTGCGTGCGCGCCTGAGTGGCGAGCAGAAGGATCGCATCAGCGAAGTGCTCGAGACGATTCGCCTGACCACCTCGGTCAATCGCCAGGCCGGGCTGTTGTCCCACGGCCAGAAGCAGTTTCTCGAGATCGGCATGTTGCTGATGCAGGACCCGCAATTGCTCCTGCTCGACGAACCGGTGGCGGGCATGACCGACGCCGAAACCGAGTTCACCGCTGAGCTGTTCAAATCGCTGGCCGGCAAGCATTCGCTGATGGTGGTCGAGCACGACATGGGCTTTGTCGGCTCGATTGCCGACCACGTCACGGTGCTGCATCAGGGCAGCGTGCTGGCGGAAGGCTCGCTTGAGCAAGTGCAGGAAAACGAGCGGGTGATCGAGGTCTACCTCGGCCGCTGAAGACCTAGATCGTTCCCACGCTCTGCGTGGGAATGCCGCCATGGACGCTCTGCGTCCGCCGTTATGTGACGCGGAGCGTCACGGGATGCGTTCCCACGCAGAGCGTGGGAACGATCACCGGGGGAGAATTTGGACATGCTGCAAGTCGACAAGCTGCATCAGTACTACGGCGGTAGCCACATCCTGCGCGGCCTGAGCTTTGACGTGAAGGTCGGCGAAGTGACCTGCCTGCTCGGCCGTAACGGCGTGGGCAAGACCACCCTGCTCAAATGCCTGATGGGCCTGCTGCCGGCCAAGGAAGGTGCGGTGAACTGGGAAGGCAAACCGATCACCACGTTCAGACCGCATCAGCGTGTGCATGCCGGTATCGCCTACGTGCCGCAGGGCCGTGAGATCTTCGGGCGCCTGACGGTAGAAGAAAATCTGCTGATGGGCCTGTCACGCTTTCCAGGCTCAGAAGCCAAAGAAGTTCCAGGTTTCATCTACGAACTGTTCCCGGTGCTGCTACAAATGAAGCAGCGCCGTGGCGGCGATCTGTCCGGTGGTCAGCAACAGCAACTGGCGATCGGCCGCGCATTGGCCAGCCGCCCGCGCCTGCTGATTCTTGATGAGCCGACCGAAGGCATTCAACCGTCGGTGATCAAGGAAATCGGCGCGGTGATCAAGCAGCTCGCGGCGCGCGGTGACATGGCGATTCTGCTGGTCGAGCAGTTCTACGATTTCGCCGCCGAACTGGCCGATCAATACCTGGTGATGTCGCGGGGCGAGATCGTCCAGCAGGGTCGCGGTGAAAATATGGAGGCCGAAGGTGTACGCGGGCTGGTCACGATCTAACGCGCCGGTCTAATCTGTAGCTTCCTAACGATAATCACAAAACCATGAATTCGATTGTTGCACCTGCCCTGTTTACCCCGAGCTGGCACGCCGAGCTGGAACTGGCCTACGCGCGTTTCGGCGACTGCACGCGCCCGGTCATGCGCCGTCACCTCGGCCCGCTGCGGGTGCAAAAGCATCTGTACGCCGAAGGCCCCGAGGTCTGCCAGCACATCATCGTCCACCCACCGGGCGGAATTGCCGGTGGTGATCGGCTCGATATCAGCGCGCGCGTCGAACACAACGCCTGGGCGCAAATCACCAGCCCCGGCGCCGCCAAGTGGTATCGCGCCGGTGGACCGGCTTATCAGCAGCTCGACTTGCAAGTCGCTGCCGGCGCGACCCTGGAATGGCTGCCGCAGGAAACCATCGTCTACAGCGCCGCGCAGGCCGAGTTGGCCACAACGATCGAGCTCGAAGGCGATGCGCGGCTGTTCTACTGGGACGTGGTGGCGCTCGGTCGTCCGGCCAGCGGCGAGCGTTTTGACCTCGGGCATTTTCAGGCGCACCTGGATATCCGCCGCGATGGTCAGTTGCTCTGGCACGAACGGCAGCGCATTGTCGGTGCGGACGGTTTACTCGACTCGCCGATCGGCCTGGATGGCAATCCGGTGTTCGCAACGATGCTGGTGACCGGTGAGATAGACGCCGGGTTGCTGGAGCGCTGCCGCTCGCTGGGGCACGAAGTGCGTGGAGACTTGACCCAGTTGCCAGGGTTGCTGGTGGCGCGGTGTCTGGCCGGTGAAGCGTTACTCGCCCGCGCCTGGCTGATTGATTTATGGCGACTGCTAAGGCCTGCGCTGCTGGGCCGCGAGGCCATGCCCCCCCGAATCTGGAACACCTGAAATGCATTGCCCTGTAGGAGCTGACGAGTGAAACGAGGCTGCGATCTTTTGATCTTGATCTTTAACAGCAAGATCAAAAGATCGCAGCCTTCGGCAGCTCCTACAGATCGCGATCGACCTGATCATTCTTAACTGCCGATATTGGATTCCAACAATGGACCTGACTCCACGCGAAAAAGACAAACTGCTGATCTTCACCGCCGGCCTCGTCGCCGAGCGGCGGCTGGCCCGTGGCGTGAAACTCAACTACCCGGAAGCCATGGCCTACATCTCCGCCGCGCTGCTCGAAGGCGCCCGCGACGGCCAGACCGTGGCCGAGCTGATGCATTACGGCACCACCCTGCTCAGCCGCGAACAAGTGATGGAAGGCATCCCGGAAATGATCCCGGAGATCCAGGTCGAGGCGACGTTCCCCGACGGCACCAAACTGGTCACCGTTCACCAGCCGATCGTCTGAGGCCGCGCCATGACTTACAGCATTCGCGATGCGAGCCGGGCCGACCTGCCGGCGATCCGCGACATCTACAACGACGCCGTGCTCAACACCACGGCGATCTGGAACGAACAAGCGGTCGACCTCGGCAATCGCCAGGCATGGTTCGACGCGCGTCAGTTGCAGGCGTATCCGATTCTGGTGATCGTCGACCGTGAAAACGCAGTGCTGGGTTACGCCTCGTTCGGCGACTGGCGCCCGTTCGATGGCTTCCGCCACACCGTCGAGCACTCGGTGTACGTGCGAAGCGATCAACGCGGCAACGGCCTCGGCCCGCAACTGATGACTGCCCTGATCGAACGCGCCAGAGCCTGCGGCAAACACGTCATGGTCGCCGCCATCGAAAGCGGCAACGCTGCCTCGATCCGCTTGCACGAGCGCGCCGGTTTCAGCATCACCGGGCAGATGCCGCAAGTGGGCACCAAGTTCGGCCGCTGGCTCGATCTGACCTTCATGCAGTTGACCCTCAATCCCGGCGCACAGCCGCCGGGTGCCCACAAGGAGTGATGTCGATGAACGCCGCCCAGTTGCGCCGCGTCAACGCTGAAAGCTTTGCCCACTATCGCCAGGGCCTGATCGATCTGCTGCTCGACGCCGTCGGTTACGGCGCCAGCGTCGGCTTCATGGCCGACCTCGATGCCGCCCAGGCCCGCGCGTATTTCGATGAGGTGCAGGACAACATCAACAAGGGCAGCACGCTGCTCTGGGTGGTGGTGAAGGACGAGCAGGTGCTGGCCAGCGTGCAACTGGGCCTATGCCAGAAGGCCAATGGCCTGAACCGCGCCGAAGTACAGAAACTGCTGGTGCGCGAACACGCGCGGCGCCGTGGCCTCGGCCAGCAACTGATGCAGGCGCTGGAACTCGAAGCGCCCAAGCACAAGCGCGGCATGCTCTATCTCGACACCGAGGCCGGCTCGCCGGCAGAAGATTTCTACAAGGCGCTGGGCTACGTGCGCGCCGGCGAAATTCCCGATTACGCCTGCGATCCCAACGGCACCTATCGCCCGACCGCTCTCTATTACAAAGTCCTGCAAGGAGCCCAGCGATGATTCCTGGCCAATACCAGATCCAGCCCGGCGACATCGAACTCAACGTCGGCCGCCGCACCGTGAGCCTGAAAGTCGCCAACAGCGGCGACCGGCCGATCCAGGTCGGCTCGCATTTCCACTTTTTTGAAACAAACGACGCGCTGACCTTCGATCGCGCCGCCAGTCGCGGCATGCGCCTGAACATCCCCGCCGGCACCGCCGTGCGCTTCGAGCCGGGCCAGAGCCGTGAAGTCGAGCTGGTCGATTACGCGGGGCATCGCCGGGTGTTCGGCTTTGCCGGACGCATCATGGGTGATCTCGACTGACGGATCATTCCCACGCTCCGCGTGGGAATGCATCCCGTGACGCTCCGCGTCACAAAAGGCGGACGCAGAGCGTCCATGGCGGCATTCCCACGCAGAGCGTGGGAACGATCATTGAATCCCAAGGCAAGCACATGAAGATTTCTAGAAGCGCCTACGCCGACATGTTCGGCCCCACCGTCGGCGACAAGGTGCGCCTGGCCGATACCGAGCTGTGGATCGAAGTCGAAAAGGACTTCACCACTTATGGCGAGGAAGTGAAGTTCGGCGGTGGCAAAGTCATCCGCGACGGCCAGGGCCAGAGCCAGTTGCTCGCCGCCGAAGTGGTCGACACGCTGATCACCAACGCGCTGATCATCGACCACTGGGGCATCGTCAAGGCCGACGTCGGCCTCAAGGACGGGCGCATCGCCGCGATCGGCAAGGCCGGCAACCCCGACGTGCAGCCCAACGTGACCATCGCCATCGGCGCCGGCACCGAAGTGATTGCCGGCGAAGGCATGATCCTCACCGCTGGCGGCATCGACACGCATATCCACTTCATTTGCCCACAGCAGATCGAAGAAGCGTTGATGAGCGGCGTCACCACCATGATCGGCGGCGGCACCGGTCCCGCTACCGGCACCAACGCCACCACCTGCACCTCCGGCCCGTGGCATCTGGCGCGCATGCTCCAGGCCGCCGATGCCTTCCCGATGAACATCGGCCTCACCGGCAAAGGCAACGCCAGCCTGCCGGAGCCGTTGATCGAACAGGTCAAGGCCGGCGCCATCGGCCTCAAGCTGCACGAAGACTGGGGCACCACCCCGGCGAGCATCGACAACTGCCTCAACGTTGCCGATCAGTACGACGTGCAGGTGGCGATCCACACCGACACCCTCAACGAATCCGGCTTCGTCGAAACCACCCTCGGCGCATTCAAGGGCCGCACCATCCACACCTATCACACCGAAGGTGCCGGTGGCGGCCACGCGCCGGACATCATCAAGGCCTGCGGTTTCCCCAACGTGCTGCCGAGTTCGACCAACCCGACCCGGCCGTTCACCCGCAACACCATCGACGAACACCTCGACATGCTGATGGTCTGCCACCACCTCGACCCGAGTATTGCCGAAGACGTCGCCTTCGCCGAAAGCCGTATCCGCCGCGAAACCATTGCCGCTGAAGACATCCTCCACGACCTCGGCGCGTTCTCGATGATCAGCTCCGACAGTCAGGCCATGGGCCGCGTCGGTGAAGTCATCACGCGCACCTGGCAGACCGCCGACAAGATGAAAAAACAGCGCGGCCCACTGCCCCAGGACGGCGAGGGCAACGACAACTTCCGCGCCAAGCGTTACATCGCCAAGTACACCATCAACCCGGCGATTACCCACGGCATCAGCCATGAAGTCGGCTCGATCGAAGTCGGCAAGTGGGCCGATCTGGTGCTGTGGCGTCCCGCGTTCTTTGGTGTGAAACCGACGCTGATTCTCAAAGGTGGCGCGATTGCCGCGAGCCTGATGGGCGACGCCAACGCCTCGATTCCGACGCCGCAACCGGTGCACTACCGCCCGATGTTCGCCAGCTACGGTGGCTCGCTGCACGCCACCAGCCTGACCTTTATCAGCCAGGCAGCGCAGGCGGCCGGATTGCCGGAGGCTCTGGGGCTGAAGAAGCAGATCGCTGTGGTGAAGGGCTGCCGCGAAGTGCAGAAAACCGACCTCATCCACAATGACTATCTGCCGAACATCGATGTCGATCCGCAGACCTATCAGGTCAAGGCCGATGGCGTGTTGCTGTGGTGCGAACCGGCGGAAACGCTGCCGATGGCGCAGCGCTATTTTCTGTTTTGATTAGGGGGCGCGCTGAATACGGACTCGCTGGCTCGTATTCAGCAGCTATCGCTCAGGCGATCACGGAAACAACTTCGCGATGTCCGCGTCGCTGTAGTTGTAATTGATGCGCAACTCGGTTCCTGCCGGAATATCTTCGGTAGCGAAGATGGCGTTGAGAATGAAGTCGCGGGTGACCAGTTCCTTGCCTATCAACTGTTGCGCTTCAACATCGAATGGCACGAATTCGACGTTATAACCATCCGTGGCCTGGCGAACCGGCTTGCCCGTTGCGTTGTACCAGAAATGCGTATTGATCCTGGAGATGATCGTGTCACCGACCATCGCCAGCTGGACGGGGATCAGATATCCAGGTCCTGGCTGGTAACGCACGCCGACCTTCATGGTGTATGACTGCTGGGGGAGCGGCACAAGACGTCCTGGCATGATGGCGCCAGCATAGACGCCGACCACCTCGCCTCGGCTGATGCGCCGGTTGGCAACCACCATGGACTGGCCGACCAGGGCCCGCTCACCGGGCGCACGCATGTCGGCCTCGGTGAACAGTCGCCATTGCAGCTTTTCTTCATACAGCCGCGCGACATGCTCGTAGGCGCCAAACTTGATGTACGGCTTGATCTGCTCGGAGGTGTATCGGCCGCCGTCTTCGAAACGCACGAGGGTCTGGAGCTTCTTTATGCGGATAGGCGTGCCGGCGATGTCCCGGAATGGATATTTGCCGTTATTGGCTCGGTCGTAGACCCCAGGCCGATTGCTGAGAAACGAAAAGCGCGTTTCGCTGCGCATTGCACTCAACTCGTCAGCAGTGAAAGGTTTGACGGGCATCGACTCGGACGCCAGATAGAAATGTTCATCTGCCGCATCGACATCGTCGGGCAGCTCTTCAAGGGCTGACTCATAGTCTTCATCATTCTGCCGCGCCGCCCTGCGGCTTTTACCCGGTACAACGGCGGCGTCCGGCGATGCGCTGAAATCCTCCAGCGAGTACCAGTGCTTGTTCAACGGATCGTAGGCAAGCACTGGACCGGACGGCTGCAGCTCGCTGGACAACCGGGCCCGATGCAGACCGGTCTCGGCATCGACGCCGATCAGCACCGTACCACCGCCCTGCAAGTCCGCGTATTGGCGACCCTTGAATACGCGAAACCCGTCAACGTTCGCTTGCGGTAGAGGGGCTGTCGAGGCAATCAGGTAACGCTCCAGCGCGGAGGCTGCAACCGCTGGGACGGAACCCGACGTAGACGGCTTCGGATGGACTTGCACGCTGTGCGGCGTGGCTGCAATTTCCATTTGCTGCGTGCTACTGCCGGGTTCGCTGGTATCGGGCGGGGTCTTGCGAATGAACGGACCGGGGGTCAGGTGCGGCGACTCGATACCGTGCGTGGCGGAATCCCGGGATGTGCGTCCAGGGGTGGTGATATCGACTGCGCCCGGCTTGGGCGGCTTGGGTCTGACTGGCATTGACAGGCTTCCTTGCAAAGATTGCGCAGCGCTGGCCAGTCTGGCTGGCGCTACGACCGTCGGCATCCATTGCCAACATGTGCCCGGAAAACTATCAGACCATCCAGCCGGTTCATACCGGGTGAAACACTCGCAAACACTAACCCGGCACAAGCGGGCCGGCTCGCGATGTGGCCGGATCAGACCTCATCGCCTCAAACAACTTATTCGACCACCAGCCGCCCCAACCGCTGGCGCAACATGCGGTTCTCGGCGCGCAACTGCTTCACCTCATCCAGCAGATCCAGCGCCAGCGCCACGCCTTCCCACTCCAGTTCCAGATCACGGCGCAGCTTCGCCGCGCGCTTGGCCAAGGCCAATTCGTAGTCGGTGAAGCGCCATTCCCGGGGCTGCGCGCCCTGAGGTTCGAGGATGCCGTGCTCGACGATTTCGATCACGTAGACGTCCGACAAATCGGCCGCCTCACAGAATTCTGCCAGGTCCAGTTGAACGATCAGGGGGCTGCTCATGATGGGCTACTCCGTCGTCGGGTTCAGAAGTTCTCTCGCGGGTTGAATGCGGCTTTCTTCGCCAGTTCCTGCCACAGCGCCTTGACCTCCTCGTCGGAGGCTTTCGGCATCACGGCCTTGAGCTGCACGAACAGGTAACCGCGTTCGCCGGCCTTGTTCAGCAGGCCATGGCCCTTGGCGCGCATGCGCTGGCCGTTCTGGCTGCCGGCCGGGACCTTGAGGTTGATCTTGCCGGTCAAGGTCGGCACGGCCACTTCAGTGCCCAATGCCAATTCCCACGGAGCCAGGGGCAAGGTGATGATCAGGTTCTCGCCTTCAACGTCGAATTTCGGGTGCGGCGCAAACCGGATGGTCAGGTACAGATCGCCATTCGCCCCGCCACCGATGCCCGGTGCGCCCTGGCCTTTCAGGCGAATCCGCTCGCCGTCGGTAACGCCGGCCGGAATCTTCACGTTCAGGCTCTTGCTGGTGTTGCTGACATGCTGGCCGTGCGCGTTGTATTGCGGCACCTGAAAGGTGACTTTCTTCGATTCGTTCGACAGGGTTTCTTCGAGGAAGACCGGCAGTTCCATTTCCACGTCTTGCCCTCGGCGTCCGCGTGATTGGCGGCTCTCGGCGCCACCGAAACCGGGGCCGCGATTGCCGAAGATCGAACTGAAGAAATCCGAGAAGTCGCCCGTGTCGCCACCGCCACCGCCGAAGCCGCCACGGCTCTGCCAGCCCGGCGGGCCCTGGAACGGCTGACCGTGCTGGCCATAACGGCGCAGTTCGTCGTATTCGGCGCGTTTGTCGGCGCTTTTCAGCGCTTCATAGGCTTCCGAGGCGTCCTTGAACTTGGCCTCGGCGTCTTTTTCCTTGCTGACATCGGGGTGGTATTTGCGCGCCAGCTTGCGATAGGCCGCCTTGATGGCCTTGTCGTCGGCTGTCGGCTCCACGCCGAGTATCTTGTAATAGTCTTTGAAGTCCATGGAAGGATCACCATCCGTTATCGATTTCGCGCCGAGGCCAGCATGCGCCCGATTGGCACGTGCCGGGTTGACCGATCTCAAGTTTGTGACCGGGTGGCGCCGCAGAAGTTTATCGGCAGTGGACGACGGTTCTTGCGACCGCCGGTGTGTCTGCCGGCCCATGCCAGCAAGTTTGGGGCGAAGCGGCGCTTTTCAAGCTGTCTGCCGGCGAAATAGCGGATGACCGGCCTTCGAATCTGCCGCGCACTGGCATACACTGCGCGGCCGTTTTTTTGACCGGAATCCGAAAGACATGAAAGACGCCTCTCCAGCCCGTGCCTGCGGCATCGACTTCGGCACGTCCAACTCCACCGTCGGCTGGCTGCGCCCCGGCATGGACACCATGATCGCGCTGGAAGACGACAAGATCACCCTGCCGTCGGTGGTCTTCTTCAACATCGAGGAACGTCGCCCGGTCTACGGCCGCCTGGCCTTGCACGAGTATCTGGAAGGCTACGAAGGCCGGCTGATGCGCTCGTTGAAAAGCCTGCTCGGCTCCAAGCTGATCAAGCACGACACCAGCGTCCTCGGCACAGCGATGCCGTTCAAGGACCTGCTCGGGCTGTTCATCGGCCAGCTCAAGAGCCGCGCCGAAACCGCCGCCGGTCGGGAATTCGAGCAAGTGGTGCTGGGCCGTCCGGTGTTCTTCGTCGATGACGATCCGCTGGCTGACCAGGAAGCCGAAGACACCCTGGTCGAGGTGGCGCGCAAAATCGGTTTCAAAGATGTGTCGTTCCAGTACGAACCGATCGCGGCAGCGTTCGACTACGAGTCGACCATCGAGAAAGAAGAGCTGGTACTGATCGTCGACATCGGCGGTGGTACCTCTGACTTCTCGCTGGTGCGCCTGTCGCCCGAGCGCCGTGGTGTCGACAACCGTCACGATGACATCCTCGCCACCGGCGGTGTGCACATCGGTGGTACTGACTTCGACAAACAGCTGAGCCTGCAAGGCCTGATGCCGCTGTTCGGCTACGGCAGCCGGATGAAGAGCGGCGCCTACATGCCAACCAGCCACCACATGAACCTGGCGACCTGGCACACGATCAACTCGGTGTACTCGCAGAAATCCACGCTGGCGCTGGGCAGCATGCGCTACGACATCGAAGACACCGGCGGTATCGATCGCCTGTTCAAGCTGATCGAACAGCGCGCCGGGCACTGGCTGGCGATGGAAGTGGAAGAAACCAAGATCCAGCTGACCCACGCCGACAGCCGCCACGTACCGCTTGACCGCATCGAAGCCGGGCTGAGCGTCGAGCTGAGCCGCGCGTTGTTCGAATCGGCGATCGAGGCTTTGCTGGAGCGTGTGCGCGGCAGCGTTACGCAGTTGTTGAATGACGCTGGCGTGGCGGTCGATCAGGTCGACACGGTGTTCTTCACTGGGGGCTCCAGCGGCATCCCGGCCCTGCGCAACAGCGTCTCGGCAATGCTGCCGAACGCCCGGCATGTCGAAGGCAACATCTTTGGCAGCATTGGTAGCGGTTTGGCGATTGAAGCGATGAAGCGCTACGGTTCGATGGCCTGATCACAATCTGTGGCGAAGAGCCTTTGTGGCGAGGGGATTTATCCTGTGGCGAGGGGATTTATCCCCGTTGGGCCGCGAAGCGGCCCCGCTCCTGAGCTTGAAAGCAGGGGCCTGCTGCGCAGGCCAACGGGGATAAATCCCCTCGCCACAGATGCATTCAATTCAGTTGCCTGGCCTTAGACCATCCCGCCCAGCTTCAACTCACTCTTCAGATACGCGTAATAAATCGGTCCCGCCACCACCCCCGGCAGGCCGAACGCGGCTTCGAACACCAGCATCGCCAGAAGCAACTCCCACGACTTGGCACTGATCTGCCCGCCGACGATGCGCGCGTTGAGAAAGTATTCGAGCTTGTGGATAACGATCAGATAGCCAAGCGCGGCGATCGCCACCCAGATCGACAGCGACAGGCCGACGATGGTGATCAGCGTGTTCGACATCAGGTTGCCGATCACCGGCAGCAGGCCGAGCAGGAAGGTCAGCACGATCAGGGTTTTGGTCAGCGGCAGCTTGATGCCGAACATCGGCAGGATCACCGCGAGGAAGATCCCGGTGAACACGGTGTTGAGCAGGGAAATCTTGATCTGCGCGAAGACAATATTGCGAAACGCCTGCACCAGCAGATGCAAACGGTCGAACAAAGCGGCGGCCAACGGCTTGCGCTTGGTCACGTCGGGGATGCGCTGCAGGGCGATGATCGCGCCGAGCACCATGCCAATCAGCAGGGTGACGAACATGTGCGCAGCGTCCTTGCCGACCAGTTGCAGGTCGGCCAGATGCTTGCTCGCCCACTCGCCGATCGCCACGCGAAATTCCGCCGCGCTGGCCGGCAGGTAAGCGTCGATGAACGGCGGCAACTGTCCGCGCGCGCGATCGACCACGCCCATGAATTTATCGAGCGAGGCGCCGGGGTTTTCCGCTTCATGCAGGAGGAAACTGATGGCGCCGGCGAAGATCAGCGCCAGCGCACTTACTACCAGCGTGCCGAGCAGCGCCACCGCCAACCAGCGCGCACGCCGCCCTTCGATCAGCCGTTGCAGTTGCGGGGTGAGCATGTTCACCAGCTCGAACACCAGCAACCCGGCCAGCAGGCTCGGCAGCAGGCGCAGCGGCAGCACCAGCAGCAAACCGCCAAAAATGATGATGCAACTGACCCAGAACACAACATGACGCTGAGAAAACGTTGGCATACAGCCTCAAAACGAACGGCGTGAAAGGATGGGCAGTCTGCCAGCGATCCGGGGTTAGCACTAGGGATATGCGGGGCGTGGGATTGGCGGTGCATTCAGCGACGCTTTCGCGAGCAGGCTCGCTCCCACAGGGGAATGCATTTCAAATGTGGGAGCGAGCCTGCTCGCGAAGAGGCCGGCACGCTCACCACATTATTTACCCTTTCACTTTTTCTTCAGACACTCACTCATGAACGCCTTGCGCGCATCGCCGGTCAGCGCCTTGGTTTTCGCATCGGCATTGCAGGTGGTCATCTTCTGCTGCTGCGGTGTCAGCTCCTTGCCATCGTTGGCTGCGGGTGCCGCTTTCAGGCAGGTGCTCATGAACGCCTTGCGCTCGTCGCCCTTGAGGCTCTTGGCGGTCGCATCGGCATTGCAGGTGGTCATCTTGTTCTGTTGCGCCGTGGCGGCGAAACCCTGGGAACACACAAGCAGCCCGATCATCAACAACGGCACACGCAACATCTTCATGGAGTTTTCTCCTTGTTGCCGCACCGATGGATGCGGCCTCTGTCGTAGTGTAGTCAAAGCTTGTTACACCTTCCTGCCCTCGAGGTGGCTGCGCCGATACTGCTCCGGCGGGCAACCGGCCTGGCGGGCGAACATGGCGATGAACGCCGAGCCGCTGCTGTAGCCGAGGTCGAAAGCGATTTCCTGCACCGAACGCGAGGTTTCCAGCGCCTCGATCGCCGCCAGATAACGCAAGCGCTGACGCCACTCGCCAAAGCTCATGCCCAGCTCGCGGACAAACTGCCGGGCCAGGGTGCGCTCGCTGACATGCACTTGCGCGGCCCAATGCGCCAACGGTTGGTTGTCGCCCGGCGCAGCCTGCAAGGCGTCGAGAATCGTCAGTAAGCCCGGGCTGCTCGCATATGGCAGGTAACATTCCTGCACCGGTGCCTGTTGCAGTTGATCGACCAATACCTGGGCCAGACGCTGATCGGCCTCATGCTCCGGAATCTTCACATCGCGGGCGGCGAAGTCTTTGAGAATCGCCTTGAGAATGTCACTGATCGCCAATGTGCAGGCGCGCGCCGGCAACCGTGCGCAAACGCTTGGATCAAGACACACCGCGCGATAGTTGACTGGCTGATGACTGTAGAAACTGTGCTCGACCTCGGGCGGCACCCACACCGCATACTGCGGCGGCGACATGAAGCGGCTGCCGTCGACATCCATGTGCAATACGCCATGGGCCGCGTATTCCAGCGTGCCCCAAGGGTGCCGGTGTGGCGCGGCATATTCGTGGGCATTGAAATCGGCGTAGCGGAAGTACACCGCTGACGGCAATTCGTTGAAATCGAGCAGATCGATGTGTTTGCTGTTCATGCTGTCCGGATGCAGAGGCAGGTTGTCCGGTTCGCAGTATAGGCCTGCATCCAGACAGGCGATAATCGCCCTTCATCAACGTTCTGGTTTTGTCCCATGCAATACGCGTTTCCCCTGCTGGCGATTTTCATTTGGGCCGGCAACACCGTGATCAACAAACTGGCGGTCGGCGCGATCTTCCCCGCCGAGATCGGTTTCTATCGCTGGCTGCTGGCCGGCGTGCTGTTCACGCCATTCATGCTGAAGAAAGTCATCGCCCACTGGCCGCAAATTCGGCCGAACCTGAGGCGGATTTTCGTACTCGGCGTGCTCGGCATGGCGGTGTATCAGAGCCTCGCCTATTTCGCCGCAACACTGACCACCGCGACCAACATGGGCATCATCCTGTCGTTGATGCCATTGATGTCGCTGGCCATGGCGATCATCAGCCTCGGCCAGCGCCTGACCGCTGGTGCCTTGGTCGGCGCGGTGCTGTCGTTCGCTGGCGTGCTGGTGGTGGTGTCGTCCGGCAGCCTCGGTGCGCTGCTGCAACACGGGGTCAATCTGGGCGATGCGATGATGCTGATCGCCACGCTGGCCTACGCCGTTTACAGCACGCTGTTGAAAAAGTGGCAACTGCGCCTGCCGCCACTGGTGCTGCTGTACTTGCAGGTGCTGGTGGCGATTGTGGTGTTGTTTCCGCTGTTCGCGATGTCGCCGAAGACCGGGCTGAACCTGCAGAACGTGCCGCTGGTGCTGTATGCATGCCTGCTGGCCTCGATGGTCGCGCCGCTGGCGTGGATGCAGGCGGTGCAGCGACTGGGGCCGAGCCGGACGACGCTGTTTTTCAATCTGCTGCCATTGATTACCGCGCTGATTGCGGCGGTGGTGTTGAAGGAACAGTTGGCGATGTATCACCTGGTGGGCGGGTTGCTGACCTTGGCTGGGGTGGTTTTGTCGGAGCGCTGGACCACGGTGCTGGGCCGGCGGGTCGGCGTTGCCTGACAAGGCCCCTTCGCGAGCAGGCTCGCTCCCACAGGTATCCGCATTTCAATGTGGGAGCGAGCCTGCTCGCGAAGAACGATGACGCGGTTTGACTGCTAACACCCAGCAGCCTCCAGCCGCGCCGCATGCTCGACAAACAGCCTTACCGGATCCGCGCCCTTGCCCACCAGTCCCAGCGACTGATTGACGATGTCGAAATGATCCAGCGGATAGTCATCACCGATCACCGTGCCCAGATGCGAGCTGTAACGGCCGACCATGCCATCGCATTGCCCCGGCTCACGGACGAAGGTCTTGGCGAACAGGCGACAACTGCGGTTGGTGCCGTCAAAAAGATTGCCGCCACGATCGGTCTTGCCCGGTTGCAGCGTCCCTGACCAGGAGTAATAGCGCACACCGTTGACCTCTTCCGGCCCCTGCCCGCCCCACGTTTCCGGCAGCCCTTGTGGATAACGTTGGATGAATAATGCAACGCCCGCCGTGGTCAGCGATTGGTGGGAAGCGTGGATATCTACCGGCAGTTTCGGCCCGTGGTAACCAGTGTCGAGCAATGCCATGACCCAGCCGATCAGGCGCAGCAACGCTTCGAGCAAGCGCCCCTTGGCGCTGTTGGCGGGATAGTGCTTTTCCAGATAATCGGCCAGTTCGGAGCCGTGATTCGGCCCGGCCACCGATGTTACCGAGGCGACCAGATCCGGGCGCTTCGCCGCCGCATACCGCGCGGTCAACGCGCCTTGGCTGTGGCCGAACAGATTGACCTTTTGCGCCCCGCTCTCGCGCAGGATTTCCTCGATCCGCGCCAGCAATTGCTCGCCGCGCACTTCCGTGGAGTTGAGTGGCGAGACCTGCACCGCGACCACCGTCGCACCACCACGGCGCAAGGCCTTGATGATGCCGAACCAATACGGATAAAGCACCAGCCGGACAAAGCCGAGCATGCCCGGCACCAGCACCAGTGGATAACGTGTCGACATGGGGTACATCCTTGTGCGCGATGGGTGGATGTCAGACGTGCAAGACGCCCGCCAAGCATCCACCTCGACGATGACAACTCAACGATAAGCCTACTTCAGCCCGCCACGATCCGCTCCACCGAAACCGAATTGACCAGCGTCAGGCCCTCCGGACATCGCAGTCTTCAACAGTTCCTGCACCGTGTCCGGCGTAAATCGCATAAAACTTTTCGCTTCGCTCAAGACTCACACCCTGAGTAGCGACCGCGTCTTCAGAACGTGGCGCCTATCGGATTAGCCTCCAGGAGAATGAAATGAGTGACGTGCATTTGTCTGATGTTCAAACCCTGCGCGAACGCGCGCGGCAACACGTGGAAAACGGCGCGGTCACCGAGGGCTACAACGCCAACCGTGAAGAAATACTGCGTTTGCTCAATGAGTCGCTGGCCACCGAGCTGGTGTGCACCTTGCGCTACAAGCGCCACTACTTCATGGCCAACGGCTTGAAAGCCAACGTCGCCGCCGACGAATTTCTCGAGCACGCCAACCAGGAAGCCGAGCATGCCGATCGCCTCGCCGAACGCATCGTGCAACTGGGCGGTGAGCCTGAGTTCAACCCTGACCTGCTGAGCAAGATGTCCCACGCGCAATACGTGGCCGGCAACACACTCAAGGAAATGGTTTACGAAGATCTAGTGGCCGAGCGCATCGCCATCGACAGCTACCGCGAAATCATCCAGTACATCGGTGACAAGGACCCGACCACCCGCCGCATTTTCGAAGACATCCTCGCCCAGGAAGAAGAGCACGCCGACGACATGGCGGACATCCTCAACGACCTGTAATCCTTAACAGCAAAACATCGCAGCCTTCGGCAGCTCCTACAGGGGGAACGCATTTCAAATGTAGGAGCTGCCGAAGGCTGCGATCTTTTGATCTGCCCTGCTTACTTGCTGGGTTTAACGGTCACCGGCGCCTTGCCCTGCTTCATCTGCTCCAGCAACGGCGCGCACTGATTCGGCTCGCCACCGCTTGGCGCCACCAGCGCCAGCAACCCCGCCGCCGGTGCGGCTATCACGCCCAACGCGACCATCCCCGCCCCACGCAGCATCAACGGTACGGCTTTGACGCCGGCATCCGGTTTGATGAACTTGCCGCGCACATACAGCGGCGAGCGCAGCGAGATCAGACGCCAGCCTTTGGATTCCGGGGTCACGGTCAGATCGAGTTGCTCGGTGGCCATGTTCGCCGTGCCATCGATGTAGATGATTGCGTTCTCGGTATCGAAGACAAACAGCCGTGTCGTGGCCAGGCCGGTCTTGATGTCGAAGTCCGCCGCCGCGCAATTGATCTTCACTTCCTTGTCGCCAAAGATCTTGCCGACCACGTAGTTGCCGACGTTGAGCCCGGCCAGTTCCATCAGCTCGCGGCTGATCGCACCGTCGTTGATCAGCATCTTCAGATTGCCGTTGGCGCCACCGAGGAGCTTGGCCACGGAGTTGCCGCGGCCACTGATGTCGGCGTCGCCATTGAGCTCACCGAAACTGGTTTTCATCGGCTCGAAGGTCGGGAACAGCTCTTTGAGTTTGAATTTGCGTGCGGTCAAACGCGCCCGGCCTTCCAGCGGCTCGGTGCGGCCATTGAGGCGGATCAGCGCATCCAGCGTGCCGCCGGCGACGCCAAAGCGCAGCGGTTCCAGGCTGAGCTCGCCGTCGTTGAGTTTCAGATGGGTATAGAGGTCGTTGAACGGCAGCTTCTCGCTGTGGACGATGCGTTTGCCGGTGAACTCGACATCGGCATCCATGGCGCGCCAGCGATCAGTCTTAAACTCTTCGACCGGCAGGACTTTGTCTGCCGGCTGCTTGCTCGCGCCGCCACGGGCCTTTTGCTCGATGTTGGAATCAGCCCCGATCAACGGTGCAAGGTCGGCGAACAGCAGTTGATTGGAGAGCAACGCACCCGTGAGTTTCGGCCGTGGCTGACTGGCCACGTAGGTAAGGTCGCCGTGGATGTCGCTGTCGCCGATCTTGCCGTTGAATTTTTCATAAGTGAATTTCGCCCCGGCCTCGTCATGCAGCTTGGCGATCAGGTGGCCGTCGGTGGAATACGGTGGGGTGTCCGGCAGGGTCACGCCGGTCAGCGGGTAAAGATTGCCGAGGCTGTCGCCAGCGAGCTTCAAGCGCAGGTCCAGGGCGCCGAGATTCAGCGGGTCGGTCAGGGTGCCAGCCAGTTCAATACGGGTGTCGCCGATCTTCGCCTGGGCCTGCAACGGGAACGGCTTGCTCGCGTCCTGCAATGCCAGCAACCCGCCGATCTTGCCCTGCCCGGTGAGGTTCTGCCCGTGATACTGGCCTTTGACCTTGAGTGCGAAGGCATAGTCCTGCGGTGCGCCGCCCTTGTCCTGAGCGGTTTTCGCCGCTTTGTCGCCGACAATCTCGCTGAATGGAATCGGCTTGCCGAGCGGGTCGATCAGCACATCGAGGTTGGTCTTCAAGGTCTGGTCGTCGAGGGTCACGTGGCCCTTGTCGAAACCGATCGCGCCGATATCGACCACCCAGCTCGACGGCTCGGCGTTCGGGTCCTTGGGATCGAATTTGAACGTCCAGTTGGCGCGGCCATCGGCCAGACGTTGCAGTTCGGCATTCGGCTCGGTCAGGTCGATGCGCGGAATCACCACGCGCTGGGCCAGCAGGGCCAGCGGCGAAATGCGCAGCTCGACGCGTTTCAGAGTGACCATCTGCGCCTGCTTCGACCAGTCCGGGTTGCCCAGGCTCAAGTCCTCGGCGACCACGTGCGGCCAAGGCACCCAGGAGCGCCAGCCGCCTTCTTCCGGCTCACGCTGCCAGATCACCGCGAGGTTGCCGTTGATGGCAAACGCCCGGCGCAGTTCTTCCGAAACTTTGGCGTTGATCGTGGGTTTGATCCGGTTCCAGTCGAAAAACACGATGATCAGAATCAAGGCTGCCAGCAGCAGCGCGAGGATGGCGAAGGTCCAGCTGAAGATTTTTCCAGTGCGCGTCATGCACAAAGCTCCTGATCACGACCGCACGCCGAACATCCCGACGCACAGCTGAAACGGCAGACCGAAGCGGCCCTTATGCAGTCTGTGACTGGCGAAAGGCCCGCAGGTTTAATTGAAAGGCAGTTTAAGCCATAAAAAGCCCGGCAAAACTGACCGATCGGTCGAGCAGTGTTACCGCCACCCGCACTTTTGCGAGGCACGAGTGAGTCGAAAATACCCACGACGGTGCAAAATCGTCGCCCGCAAAGGCGCGATCTAGAGCCTTCGCGCCGAACAATCAATTCTGTTGATTATTACCATTGCGTTTATGAACTTTTATATCGACTTATCGAGAGTAGCATTGCCCTCGTACCCACTTTATCGCCCTCCCAAGGAGCCACTATCATGAAACGCCAATTACTGCTCAGCCTTACCCTGTCGATGCTAGCCAGCACTGCTTTCGCCCTGCCCGCTGCCGATCAGGCTACTCCGCAAGTCAAAGACAGCCACTCGGTGTTTAGCCAAACCGTAGCTTCCGACGGTTCCGAGCGCACGCCACAAGGTCAGACCCTGGCTGAAAACGGCCGCAACCGCCTCGAAGAAAAAGGCCTGGTTCAAGACGGCTCGGATCGCACCCCTCAAGGCCAGGCCCTGGCTGAAAACGGTCGCAACCGCCTCGAAGAAAAAGGCCTGGTTCAGGACGGCTCTGATCGCACCCCACAAGGTCAGATCCTCGCTTCCGACGGTACCGAGCGCACCCCACAAGGCCAGACCCTGGCATCTGACGGTTCCGAGCGCACTCCACAGGGCCAGACCCTGGCTGATGACGGCTTCGATAAAACCCCACTGGGTCAAGCCCTCGCTGAAGGCGGTGGTGACCGTGTGATCGAACGCAACAGCAAATTGAGCTGAGCCCATGACGGCCCGGCAAAAAAGCCCAATCAGCGGATTGGGCTTTTGACTTTTCAGCTTCTGTAAAACCCTCGCTGAACGACTCCCCGTTCGACGCCGACAAAGCCGATTTGCTAGAGTGCGGCGCTTGTCCTGCCGAAGAACACACCCTGCGATGCTGCCCCGCGCCGAACAGAAACAACAGACCCGCAACGCCCTGATGGACGCTGCCCGCCACCTGATGGAAAGCGGCCGAGGATTCGGCAGCCTGAGCCTGCGCGAAGTGAGCAAGACCGCCGGCATCGTGCCTACCGGTTTCTACCGGCACTTCGCCGATATGGACGAGTTGGGGCTGGTGCTGGTCAGCGAAGTCGGCCAGACCTTCCGCGAGACCATCCGCCTTGTGCGCCACAATGAATTCGTCATGGGCGGCATCATCGACGCTTCGGTGCGCATCTTCCTTGATGTGGTCAACGCCAACCGCTCGCAATTCCTGTTTCTCGCCCGCGAACAATACGGCGGCTCGCTGCCGGTACGTCAGGCAATCGGACGCCTGCGGGAGAACATCAGCGCCGACCTCGCGGCGGACCTTGCGCTGATGCCCAAGCTGCAACATCTGGATCTGGCCGGCCTCAGCGTGATGGCCGACCTGATCGTCAAATCGGTGTTCGCCACCCTCCCCGACATCATCGACCCGCCCGCCGAAGCCTTGCCGGAGCATCTGACCCCACAGGCGAAGATCACCCAGCAACTGCGCTTCATCTTCATCGGCCTCAAGCACTGGCAAGGGCTGGGCAGTACCGAGTAATCCCTTCTTTATCTGACACAGCGCAAATCCCCTGTGGGAGCGAGCCTGCTCGCGAAAGCGCTGGATCAGCTGAATACATCTGTCTGACACGGCGCACTCCCGACCAGGCTCGCTCCCACATAGAACATCCGCCACGGCCTCGCTTTGGTGCATGACAAATCCTTCATGCACCAAAACCTTCCAGAATCGCCGCGCCTGTTGAAAGATCAGGCACGCGCCGACAGCTATTTCCTACAGATCGCCCGATTGGCGCGGCGCTTGCTCTAGCCCAATCAACGTTCATTGCTGGAAGCTTTCCGATGCTGGTGATTCATCGCAGAATCGACCCTCAACCCGCCTGGGCCGCCGAGCTGCACCTGACCTTCGAAGCGCGCAGCAAAAGCCGTTTGCGCTGTTTCAGTGCCGAAGGCGAAGACGTCGGGTTGTTTTTGGAGCGCGGCCAGCCACCGCTGTATGACGGCGAATGTCTGCAGGCCGAAGACGGCCGTGTCGTGCGCGTCTGCGCCCGTCCCGAACAACTGCTCCACGTCACGTGCGCCAATGCGTTCGAACTGACGCGCGCGGCCTATCACCTCGGCAACCGCCACGTCGCCCTGCAAGTCGGCGATGGCTGGCTGCGCCTGCTCGACGATTACGTGCTCAAAGCGATGCTCGAACAGCTCGGCGCCCGGGTCGAGGCTATCGAAGCGCCGTTCCAGCCGGAACACGGCGCTTACGGCGGCGGCCATCATCACTCCCGCCACGGTGACGAAGACTTCAACTACGCGCCGAAACTCCATCAGTTCGGCGTGCGCCTGTGAATCCGGCCTGGGCGCTGCTGCGTCTGGCCAGTCCGCAATTGCCGATTGGCGGCTACAGCTATTCCCAAGGTCTGGAAATGGCGGTGGATAACGGCCGGGTCCACAACCCTGACGGCGCCCGGCGCTGGATCAGCGATCAACTGCTGCTCAATCTCGCCCGCTTCGAAGCGCCGCTGCTGTTGGCGCATTGCCAAGCCGCAGCAAATGAAAACTGGGCCGAATTACGACAACTCTGCGAGAGCCACCGCGCCAGTCGCGAAACCCGTGAGCTGCATCTGGAGAGCCGGCAGATGGGCTACTCCCTGCAGCAGTTGTTGAACGGTTTGCCAGAACTCGATGCGCCCGCCCGCGACTTTCTTGACCAGACCCCAGAACCGCATCTGGCCCTGTGCTGGGCACTGGCGGCACGCGCCTGGGGCATCAGCCCGCAGGATGCTCTTGCCGCGTGGCTGTGGAGCTGGTTGGAAAACCAGCTCGCCGTGTTGATGAAGACCCTGCCGTTGGGCCAGCAAGCCGCCCAGCGCCTGACCAGCGAACTGCTGCCACTGCTGCAACAGGCCCAGCACGATGCGACCCACATCAACCCCGAACACATCGGCAGCGCCGCGTTTGGCCTGTCCCTGGCGTGCATGGCCCACGAGCGCCAGTACAGCCGTCTCTTCCGCTCTTAGGGCTGTTTATTTTGGAGAATGAAATGGATACACAACCTCTGCGCGTCGGCATCGGCGGCCCGGTCGGTTCCGGCAAAACTGCGCTGACACTCGCCCTGTGCCTGGCCCTGCGCGAGCGCTACAACCTCGCCGTGGTCACCAACGACATCTACACCCGCGAAGACGCCGATTTCCTGGTGCGCAACGAAGCCCTCGCGCCGGAGCGGATCATCGGCGTGGAAACCGGCGGCTGCCCGCACACGGCGATCCGTGAAGACGCCTCGATCAACCTCGAAGCGGTCGATCAACTGAACCGGCGCTTTCCCGGGCTGGATCTGATTCTGGTGGAGTCCGGCGGCGACAACCTCTCGGCGACCTTCAGCCCGGAGCTGTCGGATCTGACCATCTACGTGATCGACGTCTCCGCCGGCGACAAGCTGCCGCGCAAGGGCGGCCCGGGGATCTGCAAGTCCGACCTGCTGGTGATCAACAAGATCGACCTCGCGCCACTGGTGGGCGCCTCGCTGGAAATGATGGACAGCGACACCAAACGCATGCGCAACGGCAAGCCGTTCGTGTTCAGCAACCAGAAAACCGGTCAGGGCCTCGAAGAAATCATCGCCTTCATCGAACGTCAGGGCCTGCTGACCGCCGCCTGATCCACTTATCCACAAGGAAGCTTATCCATGACACTCAAACGCATTCTTGGCGCTCTGGCGTTGCTGCTGACACCGGCACTGGCGTTCGCTCATCCGGGGCATGGCGACAGCGGCCTCGTCGCGGGCATCAGCCACCCGATCGGCGGGCTCGACCACTTGCTGGCAATGCTCGCCGTCGGTTTGTGGGCGGCGCAGCAACAAGGCGCGGCGCGCTGGGCGCTGCCGTGCACCTTTGTCGGCACCATGTTGCTCGGAGGTTTGCTCGGTTTTGAAGGGCTGGAGTTGCCGGCGCTGGAGAGCGGGATAGCCGCCTCGGTATTGGCGCTGGGCCTGGCCGTGGCACTGGCAGTGCGTCCGCCGCTGGTGATGGCGGTGGCAGCGACGGCGCTGTTTGCGCTGTTCCATGGCGTGGCGCATGGGCTGGAGCTGCCGGACATGAGCAGCCCGTGGGCGTATGCGGCCGGGTTTGTGGCCGCGACGGCGGTGTTGCATGCACTCGGTTATGGCGTGGTGCGAGTTCTTCCGCAGGCAGCGGCGCCGCTGGTGCGGTTGGCGGGTGCGGCTTCGGCGGCGACTGGGGTGTGGTTGCTCGCGAAGACGGCCTGACAGACACCGCCTCTCTCAAGCAGTGCTCTCTGCTACCATGTCGCGCAATCGCCCCAGCCCGTGACGCCCGCCCATGCCCCACGCTTCCCGCTCCACCGCCCTGCCCGAATTGACCGCCCTGTTTGGCCAAGTGCAGCAGCACTTCCTCGACGTGATCGTGCCGCTGTGGCAAGGCCCGGGCTGGAATGCCGACATGGCGTTGCCCTATGAGGCGCTGGACGCTACACACCAGCCGTTGCCAGTGCAGCGCTATCGGGCGATGGCCTGCGCACGGCAGCTGTATCTGTTCTCCAGCCTGATCGGGGTTGTGGATAACGCCGAAGTCCGCGCCGCCGCGTTGTTCCGTTCGCTGCAACGGCATTTCCATGATGCCGAGCACGGCGGCTGGTTCTACAGCATCGACGCACAGGGCAAGCCGCTGGACCAGCGCAAGGATCTCTACACCCACGCCTTCATCCTGTTCGCCTGCGCGCATTACTGGGACAAGTCTCGGGATTCGCTGGCCGAGTCGACATTGAACGCCGCGCTGGAAATCATCGGCCGCCGATTCGCCACCGGCGACGGTTTGTACGAAGCCTGCCTTGAGCGTGATTGGCTCACCCTGCAAACCGGGCCACTGCAAAATCCGCTGATGCATCTGGCCGAAGCTTTTCTGGCGACCCTCGCCGTGCGTGAAGACCCGCAAACGCAGAAGGCCCTGCTTGAGTTATGCACAGCCATGCACAAGCAGTTCGTCGATCCGCAATACGGCGTGTTGATGGAGAAGCCGCTGGGTGCTGTGGATAACTGGTACGAGCCGGGACACCAGTTCGAATGGTATTTCCTGCTCGAATCGTCGGCGCTGTTGCGCGATTCGAAACTGCACCGGGCGCTGGATCGGGCATTTGCCTTTACCGAGCAGTACGGCGTGCTGGAGTCCTGCGGCGCGGTGCGGGCGATGCTTGATCTGGAAAGCAATGGCCGGCCCAGGGATTCGACCCAGCGGATCTGGGCTCAAGCCGAATACCTGCGCGCGCTGACCATGCGGGCGGACAGCGAAGCAGTGGTGCTGCGCCAGTTGCAGGCGTTGCAGCAGCGGTTTCTGCATGCCGGCGGCTGGCATGAGTGTCGCGATGAGAATGGAGAGGTCAGCCGCAAGGACATGCCTTCGACCACGCCTTATCATTTGGCGACTTGCTACGTCGGCCTGGCTGAATATCTTCGCTGACCCGTGCAAAGCAGGATTTGGGGCTAGAGGGTTACCGTGGCGAGGGGATTTCCCCGTTGGGGCGCGTAGCGGCCCTGAAAAGAGCGGGGCCGCTGCGCGCCCCAACGGGGATAAATCCCCTCGCCACAATAAATCCCCTCGCCACAACTGTGTTCTCAGCAGACATCCGGATCAGATCAGGCAATCCACTTCTTGTCCCCGGTGAAGCTGATCGTCAGCCACCTCGCCGCATCCGGCTCGCCCAACTGCGCCGATATCTGCTCACGTAGCGCGTCCAGCTGCGCGACATTGCGCAGCGGATAATCCGCCGGCAACACCACATGAATTTCGATGAACCGCGCCCGGCCGTGCTTTTGCACGTAGGACACGTAATCGTCGAAACCATGCTCGACCTTCGCCACCTCCATGACCTGCCTGACCTGCTCATCCAGAGTGTCCGGGGCGATTCCCAGCACATCACGCAACGCCGGGCCGAGGATCTTCAACGCCGGGGGCAGCATGGTCAGCGCCAGCACGATCAGGATCAGCGGGTCGACATACACCGCCCACTCGCCATAGCCCTGGGACTTGAGCAGCAGCGCGGCGAGGAAACTGATCAACAACCCCACCGAGAGCATCGCGTCGACCAGCCAACTGATGTTGTCGAACTGGATCAGGCTGGATTTGAGCGTGCGATTACGCCGGCGCACGTAGAAGAAGTAGGCGAACTCGACGACGGTGAATACCGCCGCGTAGACGATCACCAGACCCAACTCGATATCACGGCCACCATTGATGATGCCGAACACACCGTTGAGAAAGGCGTAGATGGCGATCAACAGCAGGAAGCTACCCTCGATCAGCAGCACCATCGGCTCCAGATGCCAGAAGCCGAACTGGAAACGCTGATTGCTTTGCTTGGCGATCAGCCGGGCGGTGATCAGCATCAGGATTTTGATGAATGTCGCGATCAGCGAAAAAAAGCCATCGAACAGGATGGATTGCGAACCTGAAACAAAACCGGTGACGATCCCGGCAATCGACACCGCCAGCATCAGCAGCGTCGACTGTTTGAGCAGTGCCTGCTCACCTCGGTTACTCACTTGAACTCCTCATGAAACCTTGCACACCGCCGAATGCAGTGGGCTGGTTGAGTGCGGAGTTTAGCTTATCGTCCTGTTTTGCCTGTGCCGGCCTTTTCGCGAGCAGGCTCGCTCCCACAGTTTGGAATGCATTCTCCTGTGGGAGCGAGCCTGCTCGCGAATGGCCTCAGCGCGGTATCAAGCCTTGTTACGCTCGATGGCAAACCCGGCCCAGGTCTGGCTCACCGGCATCAGCTCCAGGCTGTTGATGTTGATATGCGCCGGGGTGTTCATGACCCAGAAGATCGTCTCGGCGATGTCCTGCGGCTGGATCGGCTCGGCGCCGGCGTAAGTGGCGTTGTAGCGTTCCTGGTCACCGGCAAAACGCACCAGCGAGAACTCGCTTTCGCACAGGCCGGGCTCAATGTTGCTGACCCGCACGCCAGTGCCTTGCAAGTCGCAACGCAGGTTCAGCGAGAACTGTTTGACGAAGGCTTTGCTCGCGCCATACACGTGGCTGCCCGGGTACGGGTAGTTACCGGCGATGGAACCGAGGTTGACGATACCGGCGCCACGGCCGTGGGCGATCAGCCGAGGCAGCAGCAGGCGGGTGGCGTACATCAGGCCTTTGACGTTGGTGTCGACCATGGTGTCCCAGTCATCCAGATCGCACTTCGGCGCGGGGTCGACACCGAGCGCCAGGCCGGCGTTGTTGATCAGGCCTCGGAGTTTGGCAAACGACGGCGGCAGGTTGGCGATCGCCTCCTCCATCGCCTTGCGATCACGCACATCGAGAACCAGACCATGCACTTCGGTCTGCTTCGACAGTTCAGCGCACAGGGCATTGAGGCGTTCTTCACGACGGCCGGTCAGTACCAGCTTCCAGCCAGCCTCGGCAAAACGCCGGGCACAGGCTTCACCAAAACCGGACGTCGCGCCGGTGATAAACAGGGTGTCGGACATCGTGTTCTCCTTGCTTCGGCCGCCACGGCAGCCCTTGGAATAGAAAATCAGCAGGCAGCATGCCCGCCCTCGCGGATACGGGCAACACTTGCCAGCTGTACAAAAATCAACCAGACCTGCCGAGGCCATAGCCAGCGTGGCCTGTAGCCATGTGCACGCATGTTATCCACAGTCTGCTCCACAGTTTCCGGGGGCAAGTGCAAACGCGCAAAGCCGCGCCACACAAGGCTTTGCGGGCGAAATGGAAAGTTTTTTGCTTGACCGTGAGGCGGGGGATGTGCGGCACAGGGCATTTTGCACGACGGACGGTGCAACCGGGTGATTGCGCGAGGCCAGCAATTACGGCGCTCCGCGAGGTCTTTCCAGAGTTTAGTCACAGACTTATCCACAGGCTTTTACACACAACAGTACCCGACCTGGATGCGCTATAAAAAGGTTGACAATGGCGCCTCACGCCTGCTTTAAACTGACTGATCAAAAAACAATCACAAGCCCGGAGGCCACGGATTACAAGGCCTGCAACCATATACACCCACGTTATTCACAGCCAGTTCCACAGTAACCGGGGACAAGTCAAAACTGTGGAAAAACAGCCATTTGCAGCGTCTATATGTCGCGCTTTGGCAGCTTGGAGAATTTGTTTTCCACAATTTCGGGAATTACCCAATTTACCTGTGGTGGATCCCAAAAATAAAAAACCCCGGGACTCTCGTCGCCGGGGCTGTGTACAACCGCGAGAAGAATCAGTGCCCGCCCAGATAGGCGTTACGCACCTCCTCATTCACCAGCAGTTCTTTGCCGGTGCCGGTCAGGCGAATCTCGCCGTTGACCATCACATACGCCCGGTCCGACAGCTTCAGCGCATGGTTGGCGTTCTGCTCGACGAGGAAAATCGTCATCCCGGTTTTCGCCAGCTCGCGTAGCGTGGCGAAAATCTGCTTCACCACGATCGGTGCCAGACCCAGGCTCGGCTCATCGAGCAGCAACAGCTTCGGCCGGCTCATCAGCGCACGGGCGATGGCGAGCATCTGCTGTTCACCGCCAGACATGGTCATCGCCCGCTGATTGCGCCGCTCTTCAAGCCGTGGGAACAGCTCGAACATGCGCTGCATGTCCTCTTTGGCGTACTTGTCGCCAATCGGGATGGTGCCCATCAGCAGGTTTTCCTCGACGGTCATGTCCGGGAACACCCGGCGCCCTTCCGGCGACTGCGCAATACCGTTGGAGGCGATGTAGTGCGAGGACTTCTGCGTGATATCGACGCCCTGATAGAGAATCTGCCCGCCCGCCGCTCGTGGCTGGCCGAAGATCGACATCAGCAGGGTCGACTTGCCGGCACCGTTGGAGCCGATCAGGCTGACGGTTTCGCCTTCGTTGATCTGCAAAGAAACGCCTTTGAGCGCCTGGATCGGGCCGTAGAACACGTCCAGATTGCGTAGTTCGAGGATCGGTTGGCTCATACCAGCTCCTCTTCGTCGGCGCCCAGATAGGCCGCGATCACTTTCGGATCGTTGCGGATCGCTTCCGGCCCGCCTTCGGCGATGACGATGCCGTGGTCGAGAACCACGATGTGATCGGAAATGCTCATGACCATGCCCATGTCGTGTTCGATCAGCACCACGGTCAGATCGTGCTCGTCGCGCAGCAGCCGGATCATCGCGCTGAGCGCTTCGGTTTCCTGAGGGTTGAGGCCAGCGGCCGGTTCGTCGAGGCAAATGATCTGCGGCCGCGTGCACATGGCCCGAGCGATCTCCAGACGGCGTTGTTGGCCGTACGAGAGTTCACCGGCGAGACGGTTGGCGCAGTCGACCAGATCGACCACTTCCAGCCAGTAGAACGCGACATCCAGCGCATCGCTCTCGGCCTTGCGATAGCCCTTGGTGTTGAGAATACCGGCGAGCATGTTGCGGTTGACCCACATGTGCTGCGCCACCAGCAGGTTTTCCAGCACCGACATTTCCTTGAACAGGCGAATGTTCTGGAACGTCCGAGCCAGACCTGCACGGTTCACCAGATGAGTACCGCCGAACATTTTGTAGTACATGCGGCTGAGGAAGGATTTCGGCGAGACGAAATCGGTCGGTTTGAACGACTCGCCCAGCAACTGGATGACGTTGGTCTGCTGGCCGCGCACGTTGAGTTCGATCTTGCCGCCCGTGGCCTTGTAGAAACCGGTCAGGCAGTTGAACACCGTGGTCTTGCCGGCACCATTGGGTCCGATCAGGGCGAAGATCGAATTGCGTTTGACCTTCAGGCTGACATCGCTCAACGCCTTGATGCCACCGAAATGCATCATCAGTTTTTCAACAGAGAGTACGACTTCACTCATGGCGCAGTCCTCTCGTAGTGAATGGCACCTTTGCGTGGTTTGACCCCGGTGCGGCTGATGCGGATCAGCCCGCGTGGTCGCCAGATCATCATCAACACCATCAGGATGCCGAACAGCAGCACGCGGTATTCAGCGAAGCCGCGCAGCAGTTCCGGAGCGACGGTGAGCACAAACGCGGCGATGACTACGCCAATGGTCGAGCCCATGCCGCCGAGCACGACGATGGCGAGGATCAGCGCCGATTCGAAGAAGGTGAACGAGGTCGGGTTGACGAAGCCTTGATAGGTGGCGAAGAACACCCCGGCCAGACCCGCCGTCGACGCACCGATGGTGAACGCCGAGAGTTTGACCAGCACGTGGTTGAGGCCCATCGAGCGGCAGGCGATTTCATCTTCGCGCAGGGCTTCCCAGGCGCGACCCACCGGCATCTTCACCAGCCGATGCTTGACGTACAACACCGCCAGCACCACCAGGAACAGCACCGCGTAGATGAAGTAATACTTCACGTCCGGGTTGTAGGTCAGGCCGAAGAACTCATGGAACGGTACTCCGCCATCCTTCGCCCGCTTGCCGAACTCCAGGCCGAAGAACGTCGGCAGTGGCGCCGGCATGCCGTTCGGGCCGCCGGTCAGGGACAGCCAGTTGTTCAGCACCAGACGAATGATTTCACCGAAACCCAGGGTCACGATCGCCAGATAGTCACCGTGCAGACGCAACACCGGGAAACCGAGAATGCAACCGGCCAGGCCTGCGGTGATCGCCGCCAGCGGCAGCACGGTCCAGAAGCCCAGACCCAGATATTGGTAACCCAGCGCCAGACCGTAGGCACCGATGGCGTAGAACGCCACGTAACCAAGGTCGAGCAGCCCGGCCAGACCGACCACGATGTTCAGCCCCAGCCCCAGCAGCACGTAGATCAAACCGAGGATGACCACCCCCAGCAGATAGGAGTTGGAGACAAACGGCACGATGATAGCCAGCACAATGATCAGCGGGATGATCCAGCGCAGCCGCGATTTGTAATCTGCCGGCAGCACGTGCACGCCGGAACCGCTGCTCTCGAACCCGTCGAGGATCTTCAGGCCCTTGGGCGTTTGCAGGAACAGGCTGAGGGCAAAGCGACCGGCCATGACGATGGCAATGATCCACGCCACGCGGGTCGCTTCGAGGTTGAAGCTGTAGCCGTCGAGGACCACGCCGACAATCGGCCCGAACACGATCAGCGCAATCAGGCCGGCAAGAATCGCCTCGACCAGACTTTTTTTGATATCGATGGATTTTTCAGTGGTTGCAGACATCGCTTACACCTTCGACACAAGAGGACGGCCCAACAGGCCCTGCGGCCGGAAGACCAGTACGAGGACGAGCAGCGAGAAACTGAACACGTCTTTGTAGTCGGAGTTGACCAGACCGGAGAACAGCGACTCGGAGATGCCGAGGATGATCCCGCCGAGCATCGCGCCGGGCAGTGAACCGATGCCGCCCAGAACCGCTGCGGTGAACGCCTTGATGCCGATGATGAAGCCGGCATAGAAGTCGAACGTGCCGTAGTTCATGGTGATCAGCACACCGGCCAGTGCGGCCATGGCTGCACCGATGATGAACACGTAGGAAATCACCCGGTCGGTGTTGATCCCCAGGATCGAGGCCATCTTGCGGTCTTGCTGGGTCGCGCGGCACATGCGGCCGAGCTTGGTGTATTTGATGACGTAGGTCAGCAGCCCCATGCCGACAAACGCGGCGATCAGGATGAAGACTTTGGTGTAGGTCAGTTGTACGAAGCCGGTGCCGACTTCAACACGCCAGGCACCGGTCAGCAGCGTAGGTACGCCCTGTTGTTTGGCGCCCTGAGCGATCTGTGCGTAGTTCTGCAGAATCAGCGAAATACCGATGGCGCTGATCAGCGGCGCCAGGCGGGTCGAGTTACGCAGGGGTTTGTAGGCAACACGCTCGATGACCCAGCCATACACCGCCGTGACGACGATGGTGAAGATCAGCGTGCCGAGCATCAGCAGCGGGAAGGATTCGATACCGAAGTAAGCCAGCAGAGCCAGACTGATTGCCGCCAGGTAAGCGGAAATCATGTAAACCTCGCCGTGGGCGAAGTTGATCATGCCGATGATGCCGTAGACCATTGTGTAGCCGATGGCGATCAGGCCATAGACCGACCCGAGGGTCAGGCCATTGACCAGTTGCTGCAGGAAAATACCATCCATAACGCAATCTCACGCAGTGAGAACCTGCGCACCACGGGTGCGCGGTTCTTCTAGGAAAAATACAGATGTACGTCGGAGCAATGTCGGAGCGTGATCAGCCCGATCGCCACTGAATCCTGGGGGAGCTGGCTTGCCAGCGATAGCGGTGGATCAGCCAACTTGTGTGTCGATTGACCTGACGCCATCGCGGGCAAGCCCGCTCCCACAGGGTTTCAAGTGAGCCGAGTGATCGCTTCAGCCCTTACTTCTGCTTTTCCAGCTGGTGGTATTTGCCGTCCTTGTCCCACTGGTAAACCACGTAGTCGGAGACTTTCAGGTCGCCTTTGGCGTCCCAGGTCTTCTCGCCCATCACGGTTTTCACCGGGTTGGCCTTCAGCCACTTGGCAGCGGCTTCGCCGTCGTTTTTCTTCGCGCCGTTGAACGCTGCCGCCAGGGTCTGAACCGAGGCGTAGGCGTACAGGGTGTAGCCCTCAGGCTCGGTACCGGCCTTGCGGAACGCGTCCACTACGGTCTTGCTTTCAGGCAACAGGCGCGGGTCGGCGCCGAAGGTCATCAGCACGCCATCGGTGAATTGCGGGCCGCCAGCGGTGGTCACCAGTTCGTCGGTCACGATGCCGTCGTCGGACATGAACTTGACGTCTTTCAGACCTTGTTCACGCAGCTGGCGAACCAGCGGACCGGCTTCCGGGTGCAGGCCGCCGAAGTAGACGACATCGGCGCCGGCGCCACGGATCTTGGTGACGATGGTGCTGAAGTCTTTCTCGCCACGGGTCAGGCCTTCGTACAGCACAGGCTTGACGCCGCGTTTTTCCAGCTGAGCCTTGGTGGCGTCTGCCAGACCTTGGCCGTAGGTGTCCTTGTCGTGCAGCACGACAACCTTCTTGCCCTTGAGCATGTCGACGATGTAATCGCCGGCGACGATGCCTTGCTGGTCGTCACGTCCGCACATACGGAACATGGCGCTGAGGCCGCGTTCGGTAACTTGCGGGTTGGTCGAGCCCGGGGTGATCGCGATGATCCCGGCTTCGTCGTAGATTTCCGAGGCTGGAATGGTCGACGAGGAGCAGAAGTGGCCGACCACGCCGGCGACTTTCTGGTTGGTGAGGTCCTTGGCGACCGTCACTGCCTGCTTCGGTTCGCAGGCGTCATCGCCTTTGACCAGGACGATTTTTTCCCCATTGACGCCACCCGCCGCGTTGACCGCATCGGCCGCCGCCTGTGCACCCTTCATGTACTGCTCGCCGAATGCCGCGTTGGCACCGGTCATAGGACCCGCTACACCGATCTTTATATCAGCTTGAGCAAACGCAGAAACACCCAGCGCAGTAGCGACTGCGAGGGCCAGAAAGCCTTTCTTGTAAAACGTCTGGGACATGAGGTGGTGCTCCAAGGTTTTTTTTAGTTGGCACTGCGACTTCACTTCACTCAAAGCGCAGAGCAAGGCCCGTGCCATCGGTTTTTTATTCTTCAAAAAGTCGCTGCGTTGTTGTTATTTCGACTGTTTCGTTCCCATTTTCATTGGGCGTGCAACCGTCTAAACCGCGGAAGGTGAAACCGTAAATTTATTCAGGCGCAACCCGCGCGCGCCATCATTGCAACCGCAGCGGCAAACGACGTGCAACCAGCCTGTAACAGCCCGCGTCACCGAACTGCACACTGCTGGTGCGGGACTGCTACAACCCGCACCATTACAGGCTAGTCGCTGGATGCAAAAGCGCCGCTTGCGGCAACAAATTTCAACACTCAAATGACGATGCGCAGGCACTGGCCCGCGTGATACAGGGAAAAACCGGCCTCGTACAGGCAACTGCGCAAGCCCACACCAGCCAGGGGCTGCATCGGTGCGAAGGGAATCGGCAGTGCCTGCGGATCACCGTTGCACAGGTAATCGGCGAAGGCTTTGCCGACGACCGTGCCGGTGGTGACGCCGCGACCGTTATAACCGGTGACGGCTACCAGTCCCGGCGCCGGTTCGAACAGGCGCATCAAGTGATCAGGAGTGAATGCAATGCGCCCGGTCCAGGTGCATTCCCACTCGACCGGCTTCAGATTGGGGAAATAATGCTGCTGCACCCGATCAGCCCAGGCTTTGAGAAACCAGGTCGGTTTCTGGTTGCCATTGCCGAGGCTGCCGAGCAACAGGCGCCCGTCCTTGTCGCGGCGGATGCTGCTCAGCACCTGACGGGTGTCCCACGAGCCCTGCCCACCCGGAAGAATTGCCTGCGCGGCATCTTCGCTGAGCGGCACCGAGGCGACCTGGTAGTAATAACCGGGAAAGAAATTGCGCTTGAGTTCGGTCCAGTCGCCTTCGGTATAGGCGTTGGAGGCGATGACCACTTGTTCAGCGAGCACCGAACCCTGAGCGGTCTGCACCGACCAGTTCTGCCCGATGCGCTCAAGGCGTGTCACCGGCGAATGATCGAACATCTGCCCGCCGAGCCCGCGCACCGCACTGGCCAGCCCGGTGACATAGGCCATCGGATTGAGCGTGCCAGCACGACGATCAAGCAGCGCGGCGGCGATTTTCTGCGTGCCGGTGGCTTGCTCGCAGGCCTTGCCGGTGAGCAGTTCGACCGGCGCGCCACGGCGCTTCCATTGCTGTTCGCGACTGCGCAGGTCCGCCTCGCCCTTGGCGTTGTGCGCCATGTGCAAGGTGCCCTCGCGGCGCAATTGGCAATCGATCTGGTATTTATCCACAAGGCTGAACACCAGCGCCGGCGCCGCACCGAGCATGCGGTTGAGCTGACTGCCGACCGCCTCGCCGAAACCGGCCTCGATCTCGTCCGGAGGAATCCACATGCCGGCGTTGACCAATCCGACGTTGCGCCCGGAGCCACCATGCCCTGCACGATGCGCTTCCAGCACGCAGACGCTTTTGCCTTTTTCCAACAGATGCAGCGCCGCCGACAACCCGGTGAACCCGGCGCCGATCACACAGACATCGACCTTGACCTCGCCACTGAGCGCGGTGTTATCCGGCCGTTGTGGCGTGAGCTTTTCCCACAGACATTCTTCGCGTAACGGCATTGCCAAGCTCCTGTCGGAGCAGCCGCAAGCTCCAAGCTACAAGCTGCAAGCCGGTCTGCTTGACGCTTGTAGCTTGAAGCTTGTAGCTGCTTAATCGAATGTAATGCCCTGCGCCAACGGCAATTCCAGCGAGTAGTTGACGGTGTTGGTCTGCCGGCGCATGTACGCGCGCCAGGCATCGGAGCCGGACTCACGGCCGCCGCCGGTCTCTTTCTCGCCACCAAAGGCACCGCCGATTTCCGCGCCGCTCGGGCCGATGTTGACGTTGGCGATGCCGCAGTCGCTGCCGACCGCCGACATGAACTGCTCAGCCTCGCGCACATCGGTGGTGAAGATGCACGACGACAGACCTTGCGGCACGGCATTGTTCAGGCGCAGCGCTTCCTCGAAATCGCTGTAGCCGACCACATAGAGAATCGGCGCGAAGGTTTCGCTGCAGACCACGTCGCTCTGCTCGGGCATTTCCACGATGGCCGGCGAGACGTAATAGGCATTGGGGTATTGCTCTTCGAGCTGACGCTTGCCGCCAAACACCCGACCGCCTTCGCTCAATGCCTGCTCCAAGGCGTCCTGCATGTTTTCAAAACTGTGTTTGTCGATCAGCGGGCCGACCAGATTGCCTTCAAGCGGATGGCCGATACGTACTTTCGAATAGGCAGCCTTGAGGCGGGTGACGATTTCTTCCTTGACCGATTCATGAGCGATCAGTCGACGCAAGGTCGTGCAGCGTTGCCCGGCGGTGCCGACGGCGCTGAACAGAATCGCGCGCACCGCCATGTCCAGATCGGCGCTCGGGCCGAGGATCATCGCGTTGTTGCCACCCAGCTCAAGAATGCTGCGGGCGAAACGCGCGGCGACTTTCGGCGCTACTTCGCGGCCCATGCGCGTGCTGCCGGTGGCACTGATCAGCGCGACACGCGGATCATCGACCAGCGCTTCGCCGGCATCGCGACCGCCGATCACCACCTGGCACAGGCTCGCCGGGGCATCGCTGAAATTCTTCACTACGCGATCGAACAGCGCCTGACAGGCCAGCGCGGTCAGCGGGGTTTTCTCCGACGGTTTCCACACCACCGGGTTGCCGCAGACCAGCGCCAGGGTGGTGTTCCACGCCCACACTGCGACCGGGAAGTTGAACGCGCTGATGACGCCGACCACGCCAAGCGGATGCCAGGTTTCACGCATATGGTGGCCCGGGCGCTCGGAGGCGATGGTCAGACCGTACAACTGGCGCGACAGGCCAACGGCGAAGTCGCAGATGTCGATCATCTCCTGCACTTCACCCAGACCTTCCTGAGTGATCTTGCCGGCCTCCCACGATACCAGCTCGCCAAGGTCGGCCTTGTACTCGCGCAACACTTCGCCGAACTGGCGCACCAGCTCACCGCGACGCGGTGCCGGCACCTTGCGCCAGTGCTCGAATGCATGATCTGCGCGACTGATGTGTTGCTCGACTTCGGCAGCGCCTTCCCAGTTCACCGAGGCAATTTCGCTGCCGTCGATGGGCGAATGCACCGGCACTTTGCCGTTCTGGTACAGGGCCGGGTTGACTCCCAGACGATCAAGCAATGCGGCTACCATCGGTCTCTCCTCAAGCAAAAACAGAATGTGTGCGGCCATCTTTCGCATGGCCGGTCAGGCCTTTAGTTGTAGCCTCACTGCGGCGATGCAACAAACGACCTTTACGCCAGATATCATTCCGTTTATTCATGCTGCCTGGCGAAAGACAAGAAAAAGGACTGGCCATGCTGAACAAACGCCACTTGCCCTCGATCACCGCGCTGCAATGCTTCGAGGCCGTGACCCGGCACCTGAGTTTTACCCGCGCCGCCGAAGAGCTGAACCTGACCCAGAGTGCGGTGAGCAAACAGGTCGCACAGCTTGAAGAACTGTTGCAGCACTTGCTGTTCCGCCGCGTGCGTCGGCGCTTGCAGATGACGCCGGCCGGGGATTTGTATCTGGTCGAGGTCAGAAAAATCCTCAGCCAAGTGGAGATGTCGACGCATTACCTGCGTTCCTACGGCGGCGAGACCGAAGTCCTGCGTGTCTCCACCCCTTCGACTTTCGGCGCCCGTTGGCTGGTGCCGCGCCTGAAAGGCTGGCGCCTGCGCCATCCGTCGATTCATCTGGATCTGTGCAACGAGCAGGAGGCCGACGATCTGTTGCAGGGGCGCAGCGATCTGGCCTTCTATTTCGGCCAGGCTTCGCGTCCGGGCACCGAATGCCTGAAATTGTTCGGCGAACAACTGGTACCGGTCTGCGCCCCGGGCAGCCTGCCGGACACGCCATTCACTGACCCGACGCAACTCACCGACCTGGTGCTGCTGCAAAATGCCTCGCGACCGCAGGCCTGGCATGACTGGTTCGACAGTCAGGGTTACCACACCGAACACAGCTACCACGGGCCGCGTTTCGAAACCTTTTACATGTGCATCCGCGCCGCCCAGGTCGGATGTGGCGTGGCGCTGCTGCCGCGGTTTCTGGTGGAAGAGGAATTGGCCGAAGGCAAACTGGTCATACCCTGGCAGCATGCGATGCCCAGCAGCGATGCCTATTACCTGGCCTACCCGGAGCACGCGGCGGAAGTGCCGAAGGTGCGGGATTTTGTCAAATGGATGCTTGAACAAATCGATAGCCCGGTGTGAGTCAACCGGGATCCCTGTGGGAGCGAGCCTGCTCGCGAAAGCGTCGGGTCAGCCACATCATCTTTAACTGACACACCGCATTCGCGAGCAGGCTCGCTCTCACAGTGGATCTGCGGCGCTCTGAAAAAGTGCTGGCAATCCCCACCGCCGATATGCGCCACTAGCGCCATCGATATAGACCGCGCCAGGCGCGGCGCAACTGGAGACCCGTTTATGAGCGAGAGTGTGTTTGCCGATCGCATCGTGCAGAACCTGCTCGACACCGACTTCTACAAGCTGACGATGATGCAGGCGGTGCTGCACAACTACCCCAACGTCGAAGTCGAATGGGAGTTCCGCTGCCGCAATGCCGAGGATCTGCGTCCGTATCTGGCCGAAATCCGCCATCAGATCGAACGTCTGGCCGAGCTGAGCCTGAGTGCCGATCAGTTGAGTTTTCTCGAGCGCATCAGCTTCCTGAAACCGGATTTTCTGCGCTTCCTTGGCCTGTTCCGCTTCAACCTGCGCTACCTGCACACCGGCATCGAGAACGGAGAACTGTTCATCCGTCTGCGCGGGCCATGGCTGCATGTGATCCTCTACGAAGTGCCGCTGCTGGCGATCGTCAGCGAAGTGCGCAATCGCTATCGCTACCGGGAGACTTCGCTGGAGCAGGCCCGCGAACAGCTGTATCGCAAGTTCGACTGGCTGACCGCCAATGCCTCGGCCGATGAGCTGTCGCAACTGCAGGTTGCCGATTTCGGCACGCGCCGGCGCTTTTCCTTTGGTGTGCAGGCCGAAGTGGTCAACGTGCTCAAGCACGACTTCCCGGGTCGTTTCGTCGGTACCAGCAACGTGCATCTGTCCCGCGAACTGGACATGAAACCGCTGGGCACCATGGCCCATGAGTGGATCATGGCCCATCAGCAACTCGGCCCGCGTCTGATCGACAGCCAGATCGCCGCGCTCGACTGCTGGGTGCGCGAGTACCGTGGCCTGCTCGGCATTGCCCTCACCGATTGCATCACCACCGATGCGTTTCTTGGCGATTTCGATCTGTTCTTCGCCAAGCTCTTCGACGGTCTGCGCCATGACTCCGGGGACCCGGTGGCGTGGGGCGAAAAGTGCATCGCGCACTACCACAAGCTCGGCATCGACCCGATGAGCAAGACCCTGGTGTTCTCCGACAGTCTGACCCTGCCGAAATCGTTGGAGATTTTCCGCGCGCTGCACGGTCGCATCAATGTGAGCTTCGGCATCGGTACCAACCTCACCTGCGATATCCCGGGTGTCGAACCGATGAGCATCGTGCTTAAAATGACCGCCTGCAACGGCCAGCCGGTGGCGAAGATCTCCGACGAGCCTGGCAAGACCCACTGCAAAGATCCGAATTTCGTCGCCTATTTGCGACATGTGTTTCAGGTTCCTGCCGAATCCAGTCTATCTAGCAAGGAGTGAATTCATGCAAGCCGTACAGCGTGAGATTGCTGAGCAGCTCAAGGTGCAACCACCGTTCGCCGACGATCAGGCCCTGCAGGCCGAAGTCGCCCGGCGCCTGACGTTCATTCAGGACTGTCTGGTCAATTCCGGGCTCAAGACCCTGGTGCTAGGCATCAGCGGCGGCGTCGATTCACTGACCGCCGGCCTCCTGGCCCAGCGCGCGGTGCGTGAACTGCGCGAAAAGACCGGCGACGACCGCTACAAATTCATCGCCGTGCGCCTGCCCTACGAAACCCAGTTCGACGAGCACGACGCCAAGGCCTCGCTCGACTGCATCGCCCCTGACGAAATCCACACCGTGAACATCGGCCCGGCGGTCAAGGCGCTGGCGGCTCAGGTGTCGGCGTTCGAAGGCAAACCTGCGGCGTCAGTGGATTTCGTGCTGGGCAATACCAAGGCGCGGATGCGCATGGTCGCGCAGTACACGATTGCCGGGGTGGCGGGCGGTCTGGTGATTGGCACCGACCACGCGGCGGAAGCGGTGATGGGTTTCTTCACCAAATTCGGCGATGGCGCCTGCGACCTCGCCCCGCTCAGCGGCCTGGTGAAAAATCAGGTGCGTGCGATTGCCCGCAGCTTTGGCGCGCCGGAAACGCTGGTCGAGAAAGTGCCGACTGCTGACTTGGAAGATCTTTCGCCGGGCAAACCGGACGAAGCAGCGCATGGCGTGACCTATGCCGAGATCGATGCGTTTCTGCACGGGGAAACGGTGCGGGACGAGGCGGCGAAGATCATCGTTGATACGTACAACAAGACTCATCACAAGCGGGTCATGCCGTTTGCGCCTTGAGGTATGGAAGTGCCTGCACGAGCCTGTAGGAGCCTGTAGGAGCTGACGAGTGCAACGAGGCTGCGATCTTTTGATCTTGCTTTCAAGATCAAGATCAAAAGATCGCAGCCTTCGGCAGCTCCTACACAAAAAAGCGTCCCGGGGGGACGCTTTTTTTGTGTCTGGTTTACTTGACGACGATAGTGCCTTTCATCATCGAGATGTGGCCAGGGAACGAGCAGAAGAAGCCGTAGCCACCGTCAGCCACCTTGGCAACGTCGAAGGTCACCGAGTCGGTTTCCTTGGCGCCGATGATCTTGGTGTGGGCGATGATGCGCGCGTCGCCGTCCTTCAGGTAGTTCTTGTCGATACCGGCTGCCAGGCCGTCGGTAGCAATCGGCTGCATGTCAGCTTCTTTGCTGATCACCAGGTTATGGCCCATGACGTTCTTCGGCAGGCTGCCGGAGTGGGTCAGTTCGACGGTGAAGGTCTTACAGCTCTTGTCGATCACGATTTCCTTGGTGTTGAAGGACATCTGATCGGTGGAATCAACGGTGGTTTTGCACTCGGCAGCCATCAATTGGCTGCTGGCCAGCGCCAGCAGGGATACCGCAACAACTTTGGAAAACATGGTGAATCTCCAAGGCAGGGTTAACAAAAACACTAGTGGTGGAAAGACTGCCTGAAATCATCGCAAGTTCATATGACTTGAGTCAAAAATTGTATACAACTTTCAGGCTATGACACTCATCGACACAATCTAACGGCCATTTCGTTGGGCCAGCCCTATGATCGGCCCACCTACTGAAACGGAGTGCCTGTCATGTTCTTCAACGGTTTGCTGTGCAGCTTGCTCGCCGCCTACGCTTGTGGCGCCAGCGGTACTTTTGAATCACCCGAACGCGAAGTCTAGTCCTTGGAGCGCAGCGTGCCAGCCGTTACCCTGTGCGACTGATCGACTCAGGAGTAACGCATGTCGCTGAAATCCGTTTGTGTGTTTTGCGGTGCCAACGCCGGTACCGTGCCGGCCTACACTGAAGCTGCCGTGGCCCTTGGCCGGGCATTGGCCGAGCGAAATCTGACGCTGGTCTACGGCGGCGGCGCGGTCGGCTTGATGGGCATTGTGGCTGATGCCGCGCTGGCCGCTGGCGGCGAAGTGATCGGCATCATTCCGCAAAGCCTGATGGACAAGGAGATCGGCCACAAGAGCCTGACGCGCCTGGAAGTGGTCGACGGCATGCATGCGCGCAAGGCGCGGATGGCCGAACTCAGCGATGCATTCATCGCCCTGCCCGGCGGCCTCGGCACGCTGGAAGAGCTGTTCGAAGTCTGGACCTGGGGCCAGCTCGGCTATCACGGCAAGCCTTTGGGGCTGCTGGAAGTGAACGGTTTCTACAGCAAGCTCACGGCTTTTCTCGATCATATCGTCGGCGAAGGCTTCGTTCGCGCGCCACACCGTGACATGCTGCAAGTGAGCGAATCGCCAGATTCCCTGCTCGACGCCCTCGATCAGTGGCAGCCGACCGTCACGCCCAAGTGGGTCGACCAAAAACCCGGTTAACCCCCGGACACCGATACAGGGCAGAATACGCGCCGCTCAACCTCACCTTCGACCCCAGAGGATCGCCCATGGCCAAACCCAATTACTCCTTCGCCAAACGTCAACGAGACCTGGCAAAGGAACAGAAGAAAGAGGAAAAGCTTCAGCGCAAGAAGCAAACCGCTGAAGAAGCGGCACTGAACCCTGACGGTGAAGTGGCGACCGATGATGATGTTGATGCATCCGATGCACCGAAAGATCAGGCGCCCGACGCCTGAGCCCCACCGGGTTTGATGATCGAATCAGACCCTGCGGATTTGTGACGGGGCTGGCGGTTTTGCTGCCGGCCCTCACAGCCCTGCTTTCTCTGACACACCAAAATCCCTTGTGGGAGCGAGCCTGCTCGCGAATGCGATATATCTGTTACAAATCTATTGGCTGACCTGACGCTTTCGCGAGCAGGCTCGCTCCCACATTTGAAGACTCATCAATTCTGAGGCATCACCGTAACCCGCACTTCAGGGTCGTGATTACCGCCACCGAGAATCACCCCACGCAGCGGCGACACATCGGAGAAATCCCTTCCCCACGCCAGCGTGATGTGTTCCAGCGCCGGCTGCACATTGTTGGTCGGATCGAAATCCACCCAGCCCGATACCGGACAGAACACCGATACCCACGCGTGCGAGGCGTCGGCGCCAATCAGGCGTGGCTGCCCCGGCGGCGGCTGGGTCAGCAGGTAGCCGCTGACATAACGCGCCGCCAGACCGCGCGAGCGCACACAGGCCAGCATCAGATGAGCGAAGTCCTGACACACGCCGCGTCGACGCTCCAGCACTTCCACCAGCGGCGTCGCCACCTGGGTGGCTTCGGCATCGAAGGTGAATTCGCTGAAGATCTTCTGCATCAGCGCCTGCACCCCGAGCAGCAACGGTCGCCCTGGCGGAAAACAGCTTTGCGAGAACTCGACGAAGCTGCGCTTCAAATGCACATAAGGTGACTGGAACCGGTAGCGACAGGCTTCGAGCAAGTCGGCGGACAACGGCTGACTGCTGTAGGTCAGCGCATCGCGGGTCTGCTCCCACGCTGGCGACTGGTTGAAATCCAGCGCCGGCCGCGCCAGCACCTCGACCGTCAGCCGGGCGTTGACCTGCAATTGGTCATGGGGCCGTTCAAATGCCAGACGCGTCAACGGATTGCCGAATACGTCCAGTTCATCACGGCGCATGGTCGGCTCGGGGCTGATCAGCAACTGCTGCTCGGTGCAGCGCTGCCAGCTGCATTCGCGCGGCCACAAGTGCGCCAGTTGCTGCGCGAGGGAGACCGGGCTGTCGTAGTGATAACAGGTGTCGTGGAAGATCTGATATTGAGCGCTCATCACACGGACACCGTTCGCTGGCTGACATCATCGACATGGGCGAAATGGCGCAGGGCCAGACGATCCGATACCTGGCCGCTGGCCTCGGCGATGTCCTGCAACAGATCGGCCAGACCATCCAGCGCGGCACGTACGCTGGATTTGCCGAACAACGGATTTTCCAGACAACCGAGATCAAACCGCGACAGGCGCTCGACCAGTTGCGGCAGCGCGGTTTCCCGAGGCGCGGCGAAATCGTCGTTCAGGCGTTTCAGCGTGCGGGTGACCAGTTTCAGCTGAAACAGCACCGCGTGGGGGTTCTGCTCATCCAGCAGCAGCAAATCCAGCACCGGAATCAATTGCGCCACCGCCAGATAGCGTGAGCGGTAGGTGATGCTGCTGTTACCCAACTCCAGCAACCACTCCAGCCCGGCCTGATCAAAAGCACCAGCACCGCGCAGAAATGCGGCGAGGCTGCTGCTGAGAAATTGCAGGCGTTCGATGCGCCGGCCAATCATCAGAAAACGCCAGCCTTCGTCGCGGGTCATGTCATCCAGCGCAAACCCCGATAGCGCTGCCAGCGACATCACCAGACGGTTGAGAAAATCCAGCAGTTCGCCGAAGTCCGGTTCATCGACTTCCAGCTCCAGCGCCTCGCGCTGCAATTCGACCAGCGCCTGCCAGTTTTCCCGGGACAGCTTGCCGCGCACTTGCGAGGCGGCCCATTGCAGGCGTTGCAAGTTGGAGCGCAGGCTGAACGACCAATCCTCGCCCAGCAACGCAGCGAGCAGGCGCTGCGGCAGTTCGCCCTCATCCGGCAACAGCGCCAGCCGCTCGCCGAGATCGACCGCTGCTTGCAGCGCCTGCGGATCATCGCCATCGACGTAACGCGTGAGCATGATGCGCAGCAGCCGCGCGCTGTCGTCGCAGCGTTCGCAGTAGCGGCCGAACCAGAACAGGTTTTCCACCACCCGCGACGGCAGGTACGGATCGCGCCGCACCAGATCGTGCACGCCGACACTGCGTTGCGCCTTCCACTGCCCGCCACTTGGCGCACGATCGCTGAGCACCCAGGTGTCCTTGCTCGCCCCGCCGCGCTGCATCGACACCACTTCGGCATCGGCATCGGCCGCCACTCGGGTCAGACCACCCGGCAACACGCGGTAGCCATCGTGGCTGGCCACCGCATACATGCGCATGCCGATCGCGCGGGGTTGCAGATGACCGTCCTCGGCTTGCCACACCGGCGCCTGCGACAGTTGTGCGAGTTCTTGCGCGACGTAGGCATAAGGCCGTGCCTGCATACGCTGCGCCAGCTCGAGGCGCTGACTGTCACTCAAATCACGGCCGAACACCGGGGCGAAGCTCTGCGACGGGAACGCCGGTTTGATCAACAGCTCCGGAAGTTTTTCCAGCGCCTGCGCCAGCACTGGCGCTTCACCGCACCACCAGGTGGCGATCGACGGCAGGATCAGTTCTTCGCCGAACAGGTATTGATTGATCTTCGGCAGAAACCCCAGCAGCCCTGGCGATTCCAGCACGCCGCTGCCCAGCGCATTGGCGACCAGTACCCGCCCTTGGCGCACCGCTTCGAGCAGGCCGGGGACGCCGAGCGCCGAGTCGGTACGCAGTTCCAGCGGGTCGCAGAAATCATCGTCGAGGCGGCGCATGATCGCGTGCACCCGACGCAGGCCGCTGAGGGTCTTCAGGTACACCGTGGCATTGCGCACAGTCAGATCGCCGCCCTCGACCAGCGGATAACCGAGCTGACGGGCCAGATACAGATGTTCGAAATAACTTTCGTTGAACCGCCCCGGCGTCAGCAGCACCACCAGCGGTGCGTCATCGCCCTGCGGCGCCTGACGGGCCAAAGTTTCCTGCAAGGTGCGGAAGAAACCGGCCAGATGCTGAACCTTCAGATCACGGTACAAATCGGGAAAGGCGCGGGAGACGATGGTGCGGTTTTCCAGCGCATAGCCGGCCCCGGACGGCGCCTGGGTGCGATCGGCAGTGACCCACCAGCGACCATCCGGCGTGCGCGCCAGATCCACGGCATACAAATGCAAAAAGGCTGACTCGGGCGGGGCAATGCCCTGACAGGGCCAGAGAAAATTGTTGTGCCCGAATACCAGCTCGGCGGGCAGCAGGCCTTCGCTGATCAACCGCTGCGGACCGTACAGATCCGCCAGCACTGCGTTGAGCAAGCGCGCACGCTGAGCGATGCCGGCGGACAATTGCTGCCATTCATCAGCCGCGATCACATGGGGCAGCAGATCCAGCTCCCACGGCCGGTCAGCGCCCTTGGGATCGGCATAGACGTTATAGGTGACGCCGTTTTCCTGAATCTGCCGCGCCAGCAAGGCCTGACGCTGCACCAGTTGCGCTGGACTGCTGCGCTGCAACTGATCGAACAGGCGCTGCCAATGCGCACGCACTGCGCCGCTGCCGTCGAGCAGTTCGTGATAGGTGCCCGCAGTCAGCGGGTAGCGGTCTAACAGGTCAGGCATGGAAAGCTCGGCAGACAGCAGGGAACGGTCAGACTAACGCAGGCACATGACACGCGGATATACGAAAAATCCGCGTGTTGCGTAGGCTCTAGTAACGGCGCAGGTCGATGGTCATCGGTAGCTCGTCATTGGTTTCTACCTTGGGTACGGGAAGTTTCCCCGGCGTGTGTCCGAGGCGGAAGAAACGCGCCATGCGCCGGCTCTCCGCTTCATTGGCATTGACCGGCAAGGTCTCGTAATTGCGCCCACCGGGATGGGCCACGTGGTACTGGCAACCACCCAGCGAACGCCCCATCCAGGTATCGAGCAGGTCGAACACCAACGGCGCGTGCACCGGTATGGTCGGATGCAGGCAGTTGGCTGGTTGCCACGCCCGAAAGCGCACCCCGGCGACAAACTCACCCACCCGCCCGGTCGGGTGCAACGGCACCGCGACGCCGTTGCAGGTCAGCAAATAACGTTGTGGCGGCAAGCCGTTGAGTTTGACCTGCAAGCGCTCCAGCGATGAATCGACGTAGCGCACCGTGCCGCCCGCCGAGCCCTCCTCGCCCAGCACGTGCCAGGGTTCAAGCGCCTGACGCAGCTCCAGCTCGATGCCATTGACGGCGTAGTCGCCGACCTTGGGAAAACGAAACTCCAGATGCGCCGCGAACCACTCCGCACGCAACGGATAGCCGGCGTTATTGAGTTCGACGATGACGTCGGCGAAATCCTCTTCGATAAAGTGCGGCAGCAAAAAGCGATCGTGCAGCTCGGTGCCCCAGCGTGCCAGTTTCGCCGGCGCATAAGGCTCGCGCCAGAACCGCGCGACCAGTGCCCGCAGCAACAACTGCTGAGCCAGACTCATGCGCGCATGGGGCGGCATTTCAAAAGCGCGCAGTTCCAGCAAGCCGAGACGCCCGGTGGCGCCGTCCGGTGAATACAGTTTGTCGATGCAGAATTCGGCGCGATGGGTATTGCCGGTGACGTCGATCAGCAGATTGCGCAACAGTCGATCGACCAGCCACGGCGCACATTCCTCGCCCGGTTCCGGCATCTGCGCGAAAGCGATTTCCAGTTCGTACAAGGCGTCATTACGCGCCTCGTCGACCCGTGGCGCTTGGGACGTCGGGCCGATGAAGAGGCCGGAAAACAGGTACGACAGCGAAGGATGGTTGTGCCAGTAACTGATCAGGCTGCGCAGCAGATCCGGCCGCCGCAGAAACGGTGAGTCCGCCGGTGTCGCGCCGCCGAGGACGAAATGATTGCCGCCGCCGGTGCCGGTGTGGCGTCCGTCGATCATGAACTTCTCGGTGGTCAGCCGGGTTTGCCGTGCCTGTTCGTAGAGAAACTCGGTGCGCTCGACCAACTCGTCCCAGCTCGCCGATGGCTGCACGTTGACCTCGATCACGCCCAGGTCCGGAGTGACACGGAAATTGCTCAGGCGCGGATCACTCGGTGGTTCATAGCCTTCCAGCAGCACCGGGCAATGCAATTCTTCGGCGGTGGCCTCAATGGCCGAGACCAGTTCCAGATAATCCTCGACCCGCTCCAGCGGCGGCATGAACAGATACAGCCGCCCTTCGCGGGCCTCGGCGCAGAATGCGGTGCGGGTCAGCCAGTCAGCGGACTCATCGATTTTCGGCACCCGCTCATCCGGCGCAGCAGGTTCGCCGTGAAGCCCGAGCTGCGCGGCATCCGGCAGTGCAGCAAAGTCCTGATTCGGGTCAGTGGGATGGATGAAAGGATATTCCGCCGCTTTCACCCAAGGCTGCGACGCCAGCGGCAAGCGATAACCCAGCGGCGAATCGCCTGGCACCAGGCGACAGTCCTCATCACGCAGATACCAACGCCCGCTCTGCCATTGATCGCCCTTGGCCGTGCGCGCCAGCGGCAGCACGTGACCGATCACCTTGTTCAGGCCCTGACTGAAGACCTTGCGCAACCGGGCGCGCTCCAATGGCTCTTCCAGACGCGAATCTTCGGCGCTGACGTTGCCGGGCAACGCGCCCTCGCGCCAGAGGTAATAGAGATGATCCTCGTAAGCCGGGAAGACGAAGCGAGCCGGCAACTTCAGGCGCTCGGCGACACTGGCCAGAAAACGTCCGGCCAGTTCGCCGTCGGCGCCGTAGTCCTGCTGTTCGTCGGCGATCAACGCGTCGTTGTGCCAGATCGGCTGACCGTCGCGGCGCCAGTAACAATTGAGCGACCAGCGCGGCAACTGCTCGCCGGGATACCACTTGCCCTGACCGAAATGCACCAGCCCCTGCGGTGCATATTGCTTGCGCATGCGTTGAAACAGTTCGGCGGACAGCCGACGCTTGTCCGGCCCCAGCGCGGCGGTGTTCCATTCGGCGCCGTCCGGGTCGTCGATGGAGACGAAGGTCGGCTCGCCGCCCATGGTCAGGCGCACATCGCCTTCGAGCAGATCGGCATCGATCTGCCGCCCCAGCGCCTGGATCGCCCGCCACTGTTCATCGGTGTAGGGCTTGGTGACACGTGGCGCTTCCCAGATTCGCTCGACCGACATTTCGTGGCTGAACTGCGTCTCGCAAGGCTCGACCAGACCACTGATCGGTGCCGCCGAGGACGGATCGGGACTGCAGGCCAACGGAATATGACCCTCCCCGGCGAACAACCCGGACGTGGCATCGAGGCCGATCCAGCCGGCCCCCGGCAGATACACCTCGCACCAGGCATGCAGGTCGGTGAAGTCGACGTCGGTGCCGGACGGGCCGTCGAGGCTTTTCACATCGGCGGTCAGTTGAATCAGGTAGCCGGAAACAAACCGCGCCGCCAGACCGAGATTACGCAACAGCTGCACCAGCAACCATGCCGAATCACGGCAGGAACCGGAGGCGTGTTGCAGTGTGTGCTCCGGAGTCTGCACGCCGGGCTCCATGCGGATCAGGTAGCCGATGTCTTCGCTGAGGCGCTGATTGAGCGCCACCAGAAAATCCACCGCCGGCAGTGGCGTGCGGTCGATGCTGTCCAGGTAAGCCTTGAACGTTGGCGTCAGCGGCAGGGTTTCGAGGTACGGCGCCAGCTCCTTGCGCTCGTCGGCGGCGTAGCTGAACGGGATTCGCTCGGCGTACGGTTCGAGGAAGAAATCGAACGGATTGAACACCGCCATTTCCGCGACCAGATCGACTTCGATGCGCAGCTCTGCGGTTTTTTCCGGGAACACCAGGCGTGCCAGGTAATTGCCCTGGGGGTCTTGCTGCCAGTTGATGAAATGCTGCTCGGGCGAGACTTTCAGCGCATAGGAAAGAATTCGCGTGCGGCTGTGGGGCGCCGGGCGCAGGCGGACGATCTGCGGGCCGAGTTCGACAGCGCGGTCGTAGCGATAATGCGTGACGTGATGCAATGCGACATGAATCGACACGGCGTGCCTCCTGCGAGCCTGGGCGTATGGGAAAGCGCGCAAGACTTATGCCATGCACAGGCTTGCGCGCTTTCGCGAAATGCTCAAGGCAGTACAGCACCAAAACCGGGCGATGCGAGGAAATGCTTTGGCGAGTTTGCTTCTATTTGTGGCAAGCAACAGCTGATGCCGCGTTTGATCGGACGCTTTCGCGAGCAGGCTCGCTCCCACATGTGGAATGCGTTCCCCTGTGGGAGCGAGCCTGCTCGCGAAGAGGCCAGCGGCAACAACTTGATCGTTCCCGCGCGGAGCGTGGGAACGATCAGCAAAACGCCAACCCGAAGGTTGGCGTTCTGTTCAGCTCAAGCAGTGTTTAGCGCGGCACGACCGGCTTGCGTGTCGGCTTCGGCCCTTTGCCTTTGGCCGCATCCTTGCGTTCCTTGGCCGCCTGCTGGTTGCGGGCGAATGCCGCAGCCTTGGCCTGTTCACGCTTGTCCCACGGATTACCGCCATCACTGGCACGCGGCGGCAAACCGGTGTGCTGAGTGAGGATCTTGGTGGTCTTTTCCTTGGCGACCTTGTGGCTGCCGGCCGGCGTCGAATTCTTGCGACGGGCGCTCTGGTAGCTGTCGGTGGCCGGCTGATGTGCCGGGATCAACTGATCCTTGCCCGGGCCGATCAGATCGGCGCGGCCCATGCGAATCAGCGCTTCACGCAGCATCGGCCAGCCTTTCGGGTCGTGATAACGCAAGAACGCCTTGTGCAGACGACGCTGATCTTCGCTCTTGACAATGGTCACGCCGTCGCTCTTGTACGTCACCTTGCGCAGCGGGTTCTTGCCCGAGTGGTACATCGCCGTAGCGGTGGCCATCGGCGACGGGTAGAACGCCTGCACCTGGTCGGCGCGGAAGCCATTGCCCTTGAGCCACAGGGCGAGGTTCATCATGTCTTCGTCGGTGGTGCCCGGGTGGGCGGCGATGAAGTAAGGAATCAGGTACTGCTCCTTGCCCGCTTCCTTGGTGTACTTCTCGAACATGCGCTTGAACTTGTCATAGCTGCCGATGCCCGGTTTCATCATCTGGTTGAGCGGACCTTCCTCGGTGTGTTCCGGGGCGATCTTCAGGTAACCGCCGACGTGGTGGGTCACCAGCTCCTTGACGTACTCCGGCGACTCCACGGCGAGGTCGTAGCGCAAACCGGAGGCGATCAGAATCTTCTTCACACCCGGCAGGGCACGGGCGCTGCGATACAGCTGGATCAGCGACGAGTGGTCGGTGTTCAGGTTCGGGCAAATACCGGGGAACACGCACGATGGCTTGCGGCACGCGGATTCGATTTCCGGGCTCTTGCAGGCGATGCGGTACATGTTCGCAGTCGGGCCGCCGAGGTCGGAAATGACCCCGGTGAAGCCTGGGACCTTGTCGCGGATCTCTTCGATTTCGCGAATGATCGACTCTTCGGAACGGTTCTGGATGATGCGGCCTTCGTGCTCGGTGATCGAGCAGAAGGTGCAGCCACCAAAGCAGCCACGCATGATGTTCACCGAGAAACGGATCATGTCGTACGCCGGGATCTTCTCCTTGCCGTACGCCGGGTGCGGCACACGGGCGTAAGGCATGCCGAACACGTAGTCCATTTCTTCAGTGGTCATCGGAATCGGCGGCGGGTTGAACCAGACATCAAGCTCGCCATGCTTCTGCACCAGCGCACGGGCGTTGCCCGGGTTGGTTTCCAGGTGCAACACGCGGTTGGCGTGGGCGTACAGCACCGGGTCGTTACGCACCTTCTCCATCGACGGCAGGCGGATCACGGTCTTGTCGCGGGTCATGCGCGGGCTGGCCAGAATCTGCACAACCTTGGCTTCCTGCGGATCTTCGACCGGGCCTTTTTCCTGCTCGATGGCGCAGGCCTGGGTGTCCTGGGTATTCACGTACGGGTTGATGATCTTGTCGACCTTGCCCGGACGGTCGATGCGCGTGGAGTCGACTTCGTACCAGCCCTGCGGCGTGTCGCGACGGATGAACGCGGTGCCGCGCACATCGGTGATGTCTTCGATCTTGTGGCCCCACGACAGGCGCTGGGCAACTTCGACAATCGCGCGCTCGGCGTTGCCGTACAGCAGAATGTCGGCGCTGGCGTCGATCAGGATCGAGTTGCGCACGCGATCCTGCCAATAGTCGTAGTGGGCGATGCGGCGCAGCGAGGCTTCGATGCCGCCGAGCACGATCGGCACGTGCTTGTAGGCTTCCTTGCAGCGCTGGCTGTAAACCAGGCTGGCGCGATCCGGACGCTTGCCGGCCATGCCGCCGGGGGTGTACGCGTCATCGGAACGGATTTTCTTGTCCGCGGTGTAGCGGTTGATCATCGAGTCCATGTTGCCCGCCGCGACGCCAAAGAACAGGTTCGGCTCGCCGAGCTTCATGAAGTCGTCTTTGGACTGCCAGTTCGGCTGCGCGATGATCCCGACGCGGAAGCCTTGCGACTCCAGCAGCCGGCCGATGATCGCCATGCCGAACGACGGATGATCGACGTAGGCATCACCGGTAACAATGATGATGTCGCACGAATCCCAGCCGAGCTGATCCATCTCCTCCCTGCTCATCGGCAGGAATGGCGCTGGTCCGAAACATTCGGCCCAATATTTTGGATAGTCAAATAACGGCTTGGCTGCTTGCATGTCGACGACCGGTGTTGAAGTGAAAAATCGCGGGCGCGGAATATAGCACAAATTTTGACCAATTCCGACGACGGTGGTCGGTTTCTCTGTGCGCTGCTCTCGCGCCGCCAACCCGCCACACATTACGCGTTTTTGTTGAACGCACGACGCACGAAACGGCAAGGAAGCCGCCCGCCCGTCGCACTCCCAAGAGCAGCGGGGCATTAAACGCAAAGGAAGACAGGCAATGGCACCCAAACCGCCAACCAGAGGCATCACGACCGTCTCGGTTCATAATCCGCGACCCGATTATTCGATAACCCGGCCTGGTTTCACGGCGCTTTTCGATGGCGGACCGGGGCACAGAATCCCCGCACGCCCGACGCCGTCAGCGGTACAAACATCGATCGATAGCGGGCTCAACCGCATTATCTCCGTGCCTGCGCAGGTGACGGTCAGCACGACAGCGGTTGCGCAATCTGCTGCAGTTGTGCGCGAACGCCCCTTGAGAGATTACTGGATCACTTCGCTGGTCGAGCTGCCGTTGGCCGATGTCGAAGGGATTTCGACGCTCAAGGGACGTCAGTATGTCCAAGTGCCTGAGGGTGGCACCGTGCAGGTCGGTCTGGACACCGCCAGCGGTCTTTACCGGGCGAAATTGCCCAGCGAATTGCACCCGTCTGGACCGCTATTGCAGTTCGATGCCGACAGCCGTCTTTGGCAACCGATCGAAACATGGGCGCCATCGACCTACCCGCTATCCCCGACCCGGCTGGAGGCGTTTCGCACTGATCTGGATTTCAACACGGTCGAGCCGGGGGAGGATGGCCTGTTGCGCTTCAACGGCAAACTCTATGTGCAGATCGAGAATCACGCCTATCAGGTCCTGCATGATCTTGATGCATCAACGCCGCAGAGGGCGGTCATGCGCATCGTTCGCCCCGAAGATCCGATCGCCGCCGATGCGACAAACGTTTACGTTGCATCCCGTTCCGGCAGATCGGAAGCGATCACTTTCAATGCTCAATCCGGCTGGCGCGGGACCTCCTTGACAGGCGTAGCCGGAATGCCGAGAGGCGCAGCAGCGCAACCCTCAGACTTATGGCAGCACCTGGAGGTGGCAGTCGCACTCGAGGGTATCAACAAGCGGATCAAGCTGGATCAGGATAAACGTGAACAGCTGATAAACGCATGGCTGGAGGCAAGTAAAGCGCAGGGAGAGCATGCGCAAACCGTTCGACAAGAAACAATTGCGCTGCTTGACCGCGAGATTCACTGCCACAAACAACTGAAACATCTTGGAAAGGCGCTGAAATACTACGAGGAGCAAAAATCCTCGATCAAGCGCTTCCTGAAGCAGGACGATTACATAGAAAACATAATCAGGCTGCAAAAAAAACAGATGATCGTCTATCAGCAACTGATCGAATGCGGCCTGACGCGCCACGCCCTGGAGGGTCCGATGATCAGCCTCGACCCGCAGCGGCTTCCGCGAACAGTCAACGTTCTGGGCAGGATCCTGAGTCATCTGAAAAAGCGCCAGCACATCGCCGATCACCTGGTGAAAAAATGGCGGGTCTCGCCAGACGACTTCAGGGCGGATGTTCTCTCACCAATGGACACCCATAACGTTGTTGCTTCCTGGGTCCTGAGCAAAAGTCTGATGCTGGACAATCCACAATCGGCCGGCAACGCCCCTCTGGCATCAGAACTGGCGACCCGCTTCGGTCAGGCAACCTTTGTTTACGGAGCGCTTGGCGCAGTTCCCGAGGCTTCCCGCCCTGCCGTATTGAATGGTCTGCTCCAGGAATGCACAGCCATCCGCCAGTGGTTCGAACGCCTTGATCTGGCTGCGGGGGAGCAGCACGCGACTTCACGCATGGAGATCACTGCAGAACTGGAAATATTCGAGCAAATGCTGGTAGGCCGCTTGAACCAGCTGCTCCAACAGGCTGACCGTCCGCTGCTGACGTTCGACCAGCAGGACGTTGATTTCGAGTTCATACCGGCCCAGGACAGAAGCGGCGGCCAACCGCCGCCCAAGCTCATCTTTGGGGCAAAGAAGAACGGCGTCTACAAGTTCCATGTCGGCGAGCGTCGACGCACTGCGCAAAACGAGAAGGTCATCGAGGTCCGCAACCTCCACAATCCCAGGCAGCCGTCACAGACCTATGACCCTGGACGCGGTGAATGGCGTGCGCCCCGGGCAACGCCGCAGAGGAGCTTGCCGTCATTGGTTGCCGAAGCCAATCAGCACCTCGACCGCGTCGAAGCGCATATACGCGCAGCCCTGCGCGAAGAACGGCAAAAAAACCATCCGAACAACATCGTCGAGATGCTTGAAAGCAAAGCCGAGGCATTCAATGACACCGCATTGCAGCTGCAGCGACCGGAACTGGCCCATGGCGAGACAGGCGCGCTGATTCGGCAACTGCAGGACGCCAGTCAACGCCTGCGTGATGAGGGCGAAAACATCCGCCTGCGAATCTATAAAGATAAGCACGTTCTGAACATCGACCGGCTGCTGTACCTGATCGACAAGGGCCACGTGAACGCCCGGAAAGTCGAGAGCCGATTGAAACGCGGTAAAGGTTCGGATCGGGATTATCTCGACATCTATGTAGTCACCGATGCCCGTACCCACGATCCCCTCTGGCACGCACACTTTCATTATGCGAGGCGGGATTCCTCCGACTTGAATTTCAACGTGCCCGGCGCGCACCTGAAAACCCTTGAGCAAAGCCGCATGGGTGTGCGTTCGCAGCGCCGGGAAGAACTGGCGCAGCGGCCACACCGACCTATCTGGCGCGCCCACCTCGATAGCCACACAGCGCAGAAAATTTTCGACCTCGCCGCCGCCTCTGCTCCTCCCATGACACAGCCTCAGGCAATGACGCCGAACAGGCCGGCAGCTTCCGTTGAAGAAGCTACCGTGCAACGACTACAAGGAATGTAAGACATGCCAGGCAAAACGCCTTCCAAAGGCACTTCAACCGTTAATGTCCATCGCCAACCGGATACGCCAGGAGCCGCACTCGCGCTACGCCCTGCCCCCCCCGACATAACCCTGCGAGCGGGCTTCGAAAATGCGACGTCGATCGATCCGCAATTCCGACCGGGCAGGCCAACAGACAGCATCGACCACGACGCAATCACTCCAGCTCCTACCGTTAGCGTGCGCCCATTGACGTCGCCGAACGAAACACCACGCGCAGCCTTTCTACCACTGGAGCATTATCGGGTGATGGCCGCTGCCAGCTTGCCGACAGCCAATACCGAGGGTTTCAGAGTTCACAAAGGCCGCCAATACGTCGACGTGGTCGATGTCGGGATCGTGCTGGTCGCCAAAGACGCCGACACCGGACTGTACCGGGCACATCTTGCAAGCGAATCGAAACCTTCCGGCCCGGTTTTGTTCCGCGATCGTGATAGCGGATTCTGGCGTGCAAATGATGACGACGAAGTCAACACTGCCCCTCTTACCCATGTCGGCCTGCAAGCGTTTCGCACGGATCTGGACTTCAGCACCAGCGCACCCGACATCGACGGTTTGTTTCGACACGACGGCAAGCGCTACGCGCTCATTCACGATCATGCTTATCAGGTAATGCTTGATAAGGATGGATCTACGCCGGTGCAAAAGGTCTGGCGCATTGTTAATGCCAAGGATCCCGTGGCCATTGATGATGACAACATCTATCACGCCAGCCGCAGTGGAGAGTCGCGGGCCGTCACACGCAACGCCAACAATACCTGGGTTGCTGTGTCCACCGGTTTGCTGGGAGGCATGCGCCGCCAGGAGGGGATCCCGATTCTGCTGCAACGGTATGAGCCATTCGTCACGCGAATGAACGAGATCAACGAGTCCGCTGAGCGCTATTACGTGCTTGCGGCGCGGGCAAATGCTCTGCCGAGCGGAAGCGCCGAGCGGACGGCGGCATGGATTGGCGTTGAAGTTCACTTGCTCAAGCACATCAAAAAGCAGGCTGACAATTTGCAGTCAATACTCGACCACAAATCCTGGTTGATACATCTGAAAGCCAACGGGGTTTTCGCCGAAGAGTTGCACGCCCTTCGCCTGGATCGGGTGGTATACCTGAACCGACTGATGACAGTCATGAACTTCAGAGGCGAGTCTGTATTCACCACTCTGACCGCTGACAACTGTAAAAAAATCATCAGCTTCATGAACAAAAAGCTGAAGCTTCTCGAAGACCGGGAAGTGGTGATGGGACAGATCCTGAAAGCAGACCGAGGAGCAGCCCCCGCACTTGCAGAACTCCGTAATGAAGTGGCCACGGTCGAGCGAATCAACTTCAACAAGTTGAACATGTACGTCCACCTGTTCGCAGGCACGCCTGACTACCCGCCAAATGTGACCATGCGCTCGCTTCACGCCATCGACCTGATCACCGGCGATCTGCAAAACATTCCCGAAGGCGCGCAGTCGTTGTCACTGATGCTGACCCTCGATCAGATAAGAGCTGAGAGAGGCCGCTTTGAAGCAGAGCTGCCGGCAGGCAGCGTCAAAGCCGAGTACGCCAGGGAGATCCTCGCGCTGACCGATCAGTTCGAGACCGGCATCGAAACCCGCTTGAAAGAAATCTTCGCCTCGTTCAACCGCAATACCGAGCTGCCCAGCCTGGATCAGAACATCGACATCGACTTCATCCCGTCCCGGCCAAGCGATAGCGTGTCAGCCCGACCGCCGTCGCTGAGAAAGGTGTTCCGCACCCGACGGCACGGCACTTCCAGAGTAATGGCTGGCGACACGGAAACCGCCGCAGATGGCAGCGTTATCGTCAAGGTTTCCAACCCGTTCCAGCCCAATGGCCCGGTCGAGCGATACGAAAAAAGACAGGGTGAATGGCTGCCTGTTCGCCCGCCCATCGCCAGCACTCCGCGGCCGGAACTGATCGCCGAGGCCAACCGCTTATTGGTTGACGTCGAAAGGCACATTGCCCAGGCACAGACCAGAGAAACCGCTAAAGACAATCCGACGGAAATCATTGAAGAGCTGGAAAAAGCCATCGACCCGCTCAATGAACAGGCACGCCGCCTGCAAAACCAAGATACAGCGGCCGAGGATGCCGAGATTCAGAACCTGAGCGAGCGTTTGCAAAGAGCTGCAGACACACTGTCCGCGCATGGCCAAAGCGTGCTGGTGCGGATGTACAAGAACAAGGACGTGCTGGACATTTTGCGGCTCAATTATCTGATCGATCACGCTGAGCTGAACGCCGTCAAAACGGTTGACCGCAAACAGCTGGGCAAAGGCCGGGACAAATCCTTTCTCGACGTTTACTCGATCAGGGATAGCGCTAACGATGCGCCATTGTGGGAAGCGCATTTTCACTATGAAAAACTGAGCAGCGAGCCGCTGAACTTCACCATCAAGGGCAGTCATCTCAAAACGCTGGAACAGAGCAGACGCGGCATCCAATCCCAACGCCGGGACGAGCAGGCCGGCCTGACCCACGTGCCAATCTGGCGCCAATATCTCGATGGACGCACAGGGCAGAAAATCTTCGACCTGGCCGCCGCCTCTGCTCCCCCCATGACACAGCCTCAGGCAATGACGCCGAACAGGCCGGCAGCTTCCGTTGAAGAAGCTACCGCGCAACGACTACAAGGAATGTAAGACATGCGCAGCAAAACGCCGCACCCAGTTACTCCCCCCGGTAATTTTCATCTTCGACCGGATACTTCCACAGATACGATTGCGCAGCGTCCCATCCTCACGCCGCGCCCCGGTCTTGACCAAACCGCGTTGAGCGGCCCGCACTTGCGCGCAAACCGGCGCATGGACAGCAACGATCCTGATGCGATCATCCCGGCCCCGAATGTCACAGTACATGCGGCTGCATCAGTGCCGGAGACCGTGGTCAACGCTGGCCACCGTTTCGAACATTACCGCGTCGCTGCAGCAACCGGCTTGCCTGACGCCGACGCCGAAGGACTGAGGACATTCAAGGGTCGCCACTATGTGGAAATGTCCGATGGCGGTTTCGTGCAGGTGCGCAAGGACGCGCAGAGCGGCCTCTGGCGCGCCGGGCTGGCGAGCGAATCCACGCCCTCCGGACCGCTGATGCTGCACGATCCCGAGAATGGGCGATGGCATGCGCTGGAATTTTCGCCGCCAGGCACCTTCTCTTTATCGGTGGCACGTCTGCAAGCGTTCCGCACGCCGCTCGACTTCAGCACCAGCTCACCCGACAGCGACGGGCTGCACCGCCATGACGGCAAACTTTATGCAGTGATCGATGATCACGGCTATCAGGTCTTGCACGACCCCGATGCGTCGACGCCTCTGGCCGAGGTGATGCGCATCGTTCGCCCGCAAGATCCTGTCGCCGCCGACGTCGACAACATCTATAGCGCGACGCGCCTGGGAAGATCAGAGCCTGTGGTGTTCGATGCCCATCAGGGCTGGCAAGGCATCGTAGTCGGCGGAGCCGGCGGAATGCAGCGCGGCAGTCCCGACCAACCGGCTTCACCGGGGCTGCGGGAACGGCTCAACACCGCGATCAACCGGCTGCGCACACCACAATCGCGACTGCGACAACTTTACCCCTCTCTGGACAGCGAGCAGATCCGCACGCTGCTGAGCCCCCACAGCGGCGATGTACAAGGCTTCTTGACCCGCGTCGAGACTGAATACAAGACCTTGAAGCTGGAACTCGCGACCTGGCTGAAAACCAGTGCGCTGGCCGGCGGGGCGGTCCATCCCTCGGTGGAGCGCGCCGCGCAAGAGATCAAGCGTTGCTGGAAACGGCAGACGGGAACAACGCTGCAACTGGATCTTGGCGACGCAGGCATTGCTCCGCTGTCCGCAGATTTCAGCCATGTACGCACGCTGCACTTGCAGGCGGTGGCATGGTCGGCGGGATCCGAAACTTTTCTCACCGGGTTCACAGCCCTTGAACGCTTGAAAATCAACGCTTCGGCGCTCGATAAACCGCCGGCGAACCTCACGCAGATGCCCGGCCTCAAGGAATTGGACCTGCGAGCGAACCGCATTGAACTGAACGAGCAAACCGCCGGCGAGCTGGCTTCGCTCAGCCAACTGGAAAACCTTGATCTGTCGGACAACCCGCTGGGCAAAACCCTGGATTTCAGCGGCATGCTCCAGCTCAAGACCGTGAATCTGCGCAACACCGGGCTGGATGAATGGCCAACCGGGCTGCGAGATCAGCTAGCGATAGAGTCGCTCGATCTGCGCAATAACCGATTGCGTGAAATTCCGCAGACAGTCATCAGCCCGGCGAGTGATCAATTGCTCGCCATTGCCAACATCAACCGCATCACCCTGATCGAAGGCAACCCCTTTGCCAGCGGCTACTGGCGCCGGCTGGAACTGTACTGGCAGCGGGTAACGGCCGAATACCCGGCACTGATCACCAGCGCACGCACAGGTGCATTCCGGATTGATGGCGACATCCCCGAAGTCGCTATGCTGCTGCAGATGTATCCGGACAAAACGCCACAAACTGCCCGGGAGTACCTGATTGGCCTGGGGGATGGCGCAGAAGCCACCGTCAGCCAGCGTTTCGAAGAGTTCAAGGCGCTCGATGCGCAACTGCTGGCCTACGTCGCCAAGAGCCAGCCGGGAACATCCAGCGTCGCCGGGCGGGAAAAGGCTCGGGCAGAACACATTGCCCGGATCATCAAGGACTGCTGGCTTCAGGAGTCGACGGGCCTCACGCTGCCACCATTGCACGGACCGCTACCACCACTGACTGCCGACTTCAGTCGGTTGAAGTTGCTCTCCCTCGATAGCGTTGTCTGGTCCGACTCTGCCGACACGTTCCTGTCGCGGTTGCCGAATCTGGAAAACTTGACGATCAGCCACTCCGGCCTGGAAAAAATGCCCGCAGGCATCACAGCGATGAGCCGGCTCGCCCATGTGAATCTGTCGTCAAACCAGATAAAACTCGATGAGAACAGCGCTGGTGCATTGAGTGCATTGCATCAGTTGGTCAGCATCGACCTGTCGAACAACCCACTCCAGATGCTGCCCGATTTCAGTGCGATGTCCGGGCTGCAGACACTGGACCTGAAGAACACCGGCATCAGCGAGTGGCCCACCGGCCTGGCTGACAAGATCACCTTGACCGGCCTCGACCTCAGCAACAATAAACTGCGCGAAGTCCCCGACGCACACATCAACCCGCCAGCCGATCAATTGGCTGTGGTCGCGCGGATCAACAACCACACGCTGCTTGAAGGCAATGACTTCCCTTCGCCTTACTGGAGGAAGTTCGATCGCTACTGGCGAAAACTCAACGAACTGCATCCGCAGTTAATGACTCCGGCCCACCCCGCGGTATTCGACAGTGAGAACTCGCGCGCGCAGCGCTACCGAAAACTGTTTCCGAGCAAAAGCATCAAGGAATGCCGGGAGTTTATCTGGAACCATGACAAGGCCACTGTCGCGACCAGGCTGTTGGAGCTCGAGCAGGATTTCGCCGTGTTGAAAAACCAGCTGGATAACTGGGTGTTTTCGGGAGGCAGCAATCCTCTGCGCTATATCCGCGTCAATCAGTTGCAGATCAACACGCAAACCCGCAATGAGCGCATCGAGGCACGGGATCGGATCATCAGTTGCTGGCGACGTGAAACGCCGCAGAAACACGCCTTCGACGGCACGCCGATAGGTCTGGAACTGGATTTGAGCGGCCTCACATTGCCGACCCTACCGGATCTGAACACCGATTTCAGCCATGTCGGCTCGCTGAAACTCAACAACATGAATCTCACCGAATCCCCGGAAGGATTCCTGACCCGCTTCCGCCATCTGCGCTGGCTGAACATGGCCAACAATCGTCTCAGGGATCTCCCGCCGGCCATCGGCGAAATGCACGGGATGACCCGTTTGTTTTTGCAGGGCAATCAACTCGAACTCACCGCCGAGACCGCGCAGATACTGGCCGGGAGAACGACCCTCAGGGCCTTGTGGATACACGACAATCCGCACTTGAACGTGAGCCCGGATTTCAGCGCGATCACCGATATGCGCGAGGTCGACATGTCAAACACCGGCATCGAAAGCTGGCCCACCGGACTGTACGATCAGCCCCTGCTGGGCAAGATCCATCTGAACAACAACCGAATCACGAGGCTGCCCGACTTTGTCGTCGCACCGGCAGCGGATCGCCTGACGCATTCAATTCAAGTCAACAGCGGCACTCAGATAAGCAATAACCCCCTGAGCGCATACACTCGGGAACGCCTGGCCGGCTACAGTGAGCGGCTGCGCCACTCCGCAACATCGCTTTACAATCCTCTGAACCTGCTGACCACTTCTGCCCCGGCAGCCCGCCCACAGCCGGCGCTAATGAACGCTGCGTCGGCCTATCCGCAGTTGACCGTCGGTATGACGGCAACCGAGGCGACGAAGCGCACCGCGCAGCTGGACAGACTGAAAGCACAGGACGGCTCGGATGGCTTTTTCAACATCATTTCCAGACTCGGCCACCACGCCGATTTCCGCCGACAGGTCTGGGACGTGGTTGATGCCATCAGCGAGAACAACGTGCAATCACGCGCTCTGCGCAGAGATATTTTTGATCGCGCCTGCGAAGCCGGCTGCACTGACCTTGCCGCCGCCACATTTACTGACCTGCAAGTGTTGGCCATGACGCATACGGCCAGGGTGCAGGCGAAGCAAGACGGGGATGGCACTCGACTGGTGGATTTGTCCAGAGGTCTGTTCAGGCTCAGACAGGTCGACGAACTGGCCGCAGCAGACATCGCTGCGAGCAGGGCAATCGCCAACGATCCACAGGTTTCTGCGAGTGAGCGCAATACCCATCGCCTGCGCTTGCGCGATCCTCATGAAATGACCATGGCTTACCGCTTTGGCCTCAAGGATCAGCTGCAATTGCCGTTTCAGCCACAGTCACTGTCCTTTATCGGCATGGCCGGCGTCACACCGCCCATGCTGGAAGTCGCCTACCGTAAAGTCATCGCCTTGAACAACTCCCCCGAAGAGTTTCAGGCTCTGGTGTCGATGGATTTCTGGCAGGACTTCATCACGCACAAATATTCGTCCCGGTTCGACGCCGCGCGTCAACCCTATCAACAGAGGCAGGCGGCACTGGATGAGCACGTTGCGAAAAAATTACTGACCCAGGCTGAATACGACGCGCAAACCAATGACGTCACGGCACAGTTGGCCATTAGCGAAGCGACGCTCATCCAGTCACTGACGCGCGAGGAAATTCGCCCCGGTGAGGCAGTTGAAAAACCTGCCAGCAGCGAGACGGCAGTTTCGGCCGATTGAAGCAGGCCACGACAGCAGCCGGATGATCCGGCCTGCTGTCATTCGTCGTCGTCGAAGTTGTAACTGCCCGGTGCGAGGTTTTCGAAGCGCGTGTATTTACCGATGAACGCCAGCCGAATGAAACCGATCGGGCCGTTACGCTGCTTGCCGATGATGATTTCGGCGATGCCCTTGTGCTCGGTTTCCGGGTGATACACCTCGTCGCGGTAAACGAACATGATTACGTCGGCGTCCTGCTCGATCGCTCCGGATTCCCGCAAGTCGGAGTTCACCGGGCGTTTGTTCGGGCGCTGTTCGAGGGAACGGTTGAGCTGCGACAGCGCCACTACCGGACAGTTGAATTCCTTGGCCAGGGCTTTCAGGGATCGCGAGATCTCGGAAATCTCGTTGGTGCGGTTGTCACCGCTGGACCCGGGAATCTGCATCAGTTGCAGGTAGTCGATCATGATCAGGCCGACATCGCCGTGCTCACGCACCAGACGCCGGGTCCGCGCGCGCATTTCCGACGGGCTGATACCGGCGGTGTCATCGATGAACAGTTTGCGGTCATTCAGCAGGTTGACCGCCGACGTCAGGCGCGGCCAGTCGTCGTCTTCGAGTTGGCCCGAACGCACTTTGGTCTGATCGATTCGGCCGAGCGAAGACAGCATACGCATGATCAGCGATTCGCCTGGCATCTCGAGGGAGTAAACCAGGACAGCCTTCTCGCTGCGCAACACGGCGTTTTCCACCAGGTTCATCGCGAAGGTGGTCTTACCCATCGAAGGTCGGCCGGCGACAATGATCAGGTCGGACGGCTGCAAGCCGCTGGTCTTCTCGTCGAGGTCGGTGTAACCCGTAGACAGACCGGTGATCGCGTCGGCGGTGTTGAACAACGTGTCGATGCGGTCGATGGCCTTGGTCAGCAGCTCATTGACGCCGACCGGGCCGCCGGTCTTGGGCCGCGCTTCGGCGATCTGGAAGATCTGCCGTTCGGCTTCGTCGAGGATTTCTTCAGCGGTGCGACCTTCCGGGTTGAAGGCGCTGTCGGCAATCTCGGTGCTGATGCCGATCAATTGGCGCAACGTCGCCCGCTGGCGGACGATCTGCGCATAGGCCTTGATGTTGGCGACCGACGGCGTATTTTTTGCCAGTTCGCCAAGGTAGCCGAGGCCGCCGACTTGCGACGTCTGGCCTTCCTTGTCCAATTGCTCGGCAAGGGTAACGACGTCGATCGGCGAGTTCTGATCGGCCAGTTTGGCGATCGCACGGAAAATCAGACGGTGGTCATGTCGATAGAAATCGCCATCGGAGACTTGATCAAGCACGCGTTCCCAGGCGTTGTTGTCCAGCATCAGACCACCGAGTACAGCCTGTTCAGCCTCGATGGAATGCGGCGGCACCTTCAGGGCAGCGGTTTGCAGATCGTATTGCTCGGGAGCGGAGATATCGTTCATGGCCACTTGAGTATTAGTGAAAAGCAGGGGATTCAGAAAGACAAAGGGCACGACCTGTAAACAGGATCGTGCCCGATGTTAACCGCCTGACGGACAAGCCGCCAGCCGATCCGTGTTGCTTAAGCTGCTACCACGACAACGCGTACGGTGGCTTCAACTTCGGCGTGCAGGTGCACGGCCACGTCGAATTCACCCACGTTGCGGATGGTGCCGTTCGGCAGACGAACTTCGCTCTTCTGCACTTCAACGCCGGAGGCGGTCAGTGCGTCAGCGATGTCGTGAGTACCGATCGAACCGAACAGCTTGCCTTCGTCGCCAGCGGTGGCAGTGATGGTCACTTCCAGCTCGGCCAGTTGGGCAGCACGGCTTTCAGCCGATGCCTTACGGTCTGCGGCGGCTTTTTCCAGCTCGGCGCGACGCTCTTCGAACGCAGCCAGGTTGGCAGCGGTCGCAGCGGTAGCCTTGCCGAAAGGCAGCAGGTAGTTACGGCCGTAACCGGCCTTAACGTTTACTTTGTCGCCCAGGTTGCCCAGGTTGGCGATTTTTTCCAGAAGGATCAGTTGCATGTGAAAATCCTCTAACTTTTAACCTTCACCGTTCGCGCTGTCGGTGTCTTTCGACACGTGACGACCGCGAAAATCAATCAGGCTGTCGACAATGGCCAGAACCACGAGCAACGGATAGATCAGCTGCATGAACAACAGCAGCGTGACGTACAACCCCACCAGCCAGAAACCGGCCAGTCGCTTCTGCCCGACCAGCCCGTGAATCAGGGCCAGCCCGGCGAACACCAGCGGTACACTGCACAACGGCGTCAACATGGCCATCTGTGCGCCGAGATTCGGGCCCAGAAGCATCAACGCCAGCAGTAACATCGCCGGCCCCAGCGGGATGCGGATGGCGCGAAACTCGCGACCGAAACCACCCGGGTTGTACAACAACGCCTGCCAATGCCGCCCGACAATCAGGCTCAGCACGCTGACGATCTGCAACAAGGCCGCAATCAGTCCGGTCAGGACCGGTGCAATCAGGGACGCGAAACGCGCTTGCTCATCGACCGACAATTGCTTGTAGGTCTCACCGAGAAGTGCCGGCATGACCTTTATAAGGGCCTGTGCAAGCATCTCGATCTGGGCCGCAAACGCGACCCCGAGCACCACTGAAAACACCACTCCGATCACTACGCTGACCAGCAGCGTGCGGACCCAGGATTCGCTTGCGCGCAAAACCAACGCAAGCACCGCAGAGCCCAGCAGCACCAGAAGTGCCCGTGGGTCATCGGCATACAGCCACCAGATCAAGGCCGGCAGCAGTCCCAGCGACAGAACGCCCAGGGCGTCCGTCAATCCGCGCCGCAGCAGCACAAGGCTCCCGGCGGCAGCACCCAACCAATACAACAACGGCAATGTTGCACATCCGGCCACCACGAGAGTGGCCTGCATTCGGCCTCGCATGATGAACTCAGCTAAGGCGCGCATGCATTCAATCCTTTGCTACTTGTCGACTGCCCGGTCTCAGCGGCCGTGGCTGTCGGTGTAGGCCAGCAGGGCCAGGAAGCGGGCGCGCTTGATAGCGGTGGCCAGCTGACGCTGATAACGAGCTTTGGTACCGGTGATGCGGCTTGGAACGATTTTGCCGGTCTCGGATACGTAGGCTTTCAGAGTGTTGAGATCTTTGTAATCGATCTCTTTCACGTCTTCAGCGGTGAAGCGGCAGAATTTACGACGACGGAAGAAACGTGCCATTTGATAGGCTCCTTAATAAGGTCCGTGGATTACTCGTCAGCGTTATCGCTGTTGTCGCTGTCATCACTGTCGGTGCCTTCGGCGCCTTCGTGCTCAGGACGGTCGCGACGCTCACGGCGCTCACTGCGGTTTTCTTCAGCCTTGAGCATCTCGGACTGGCCGGTAACGGCTTCGTCGCGACGGATGACCAGGTTACGGATCACTGCATCGTTGTAGCGGAAGTTGTCTTCCAGCTCGGCCAGGGCCTTGCCAGTGCATTCAACGTTCAGCATCACGTAGTGAGCCTTGTGAACATTGTTGATTGCGTAGGCCAGTTGACGACGGCCCCAATCTTCCAGACGGTGGATTTTGCCGCCGTCTTCTTCGATCAGCTTGGTGTAACGCTCAACCATGCCGCCGACTTGCTCGCTCTGATCCGGGTGGACCAGAAAGATGATTTCGTAATGACGCATGAATGCTCCTTACGGGTTGTAGCCTGCCGCTCAAAAACGGTCAGACAAGGAGTGAATGACACTTATGGACTTGCTGGCGCGGGGCACATGCGTGCCTGCCGTCACAGCAAGGGGCGCAATTGTAGAGAAGGGACTGCGGGGGCGCAAGGCAATTGGTGAATATTTGAACAACCACCGGGCGACCCGTGTAGGAGCTGCCGAGGGCTGCGATCTTTTGACTTTGATTTTTTCAAAGCAAGATCAAAAGATCGCAGCCTCGTTTCACTCGACAGCTCCTACAGGGGATTTGCAGCAGGTCAGGACTTCTTCGCAGTAGCCTTGGCCTTCGCACCGCGCTGGCGCTGCGCTTCGAACAGGCAAACGCCAGTGGCGACCGAGACGTTGAGGCTGCTGACACTACCGGCCATCGGCAGGTTCACCAGATAGTCGCAATGCTCGCGGGTCAGGCGGCGCATGCCTTTGCCTTCGGCGCCCATGATCAGGATGGTCGGGCCGGTGAGGTCCTGGTCATAAATGCTGACCTCGGCTTCACCTGCGGTGCCTACTACCCACAAACCGCGCTGCTGGAGTTTTTCCAAAGTGCGCGCCAGGTTGGTCACGGCCACCAGCGGAATCACTTCCGCTGCGCCGCAGGCGACTTTACGCACCACCGGAGTCAGCGTGGCCGACTTGTCCTTCGGCACGATCACCGCCAGCGCACCGGCCGCATCGGCCGAGCGCAGGCAGGCGCCGAGGTTGTGCGGATCGGTCACACCGTCGAGCACCAGCAACAGCGGCGCGCCTTCGGTGCGATCAAGCAACTCGTCGAGCATCGCTTCGCCCCAGACCTGGCTCGGGCTGACTTCCGCGACCACGCCCTGATGCACGCCTTCAACCCAGGCGTCCATTTCGCGGCGCTCGGCCTGGCCGACCTGAACACGGTTTTCATTGGCCAGCTCGACCAGCGTCTGCACGCGCGGATCGTTGCGGCTTTCCGCCAACCAGATCTGCTTGACGCGTTTGGGGTGGTGACGCAGCAACGCTTCTACCGCGTGAACGCCGTAGATTTTTTCCAACTGACTCATGACTTCGCCTTCGGTTTACGCGCCCCGCCACTTTTGGCTGGAGCGGAACCCGCTTTGGGCGGGCCCTTACGGTGTTTGCTCGGCTTGGCTGGCTTGCCGTCGGTCGCCCTGTCAGGCGCCGACCGCCCGGTCTTTCCCCCGGACGCCGCTTTACCACCGTTTTTCGCATCGGCCAGCAAGGCCCTCTTCAATTCACGGCTTTTGCGCAGCTCGGCGTTTTTCGCCACGGCGTCGCTCGGGCGATAGGCTTCGGCAACCTTTTCCTTGGCCGGACGACGGCTGGCGGTTTTCGCTGGAGCCTTTTCTTCCGCAGCCCTGGCAGCAGGCGCAGCGGTTTCGGCGCCACGTTTCTTGCGACCGATCGGCGCGCTGATGGTTTTTTCCGCCATCTCGAAATCGATCTTGCGCTCGTCGAGGTCGACGCGCATGACGCGTACTTCAACGGTGTCGCCAAGACGGAAACTGCGACCGGTGCGCTCGCCCGCCAAGCGGTGATGCACAGGATCAAAGTGGTAGTAATCACCCGGCAGTGCGGTGACGTGCACCAGGCCTTCGACGTAGATGTCGGTCAGTTCGACGAACAGACCAAAACCGGTAACAGCGGTGATTACGCCCGGGAACGATTCGCCGACGCGATCCTTCATGAACTCGCACTTGAGCCAGTTCACCACGTCACGGGTCGCCTCGTCGGCGCGGCGCTCGCTCATCGAGCACTGCTCGCCAAGCTGCTCCAGCGCCGCTTCGTCGTACGGATAGATGCGCGCTTTCGGAATGGTCATCGCACCGGCACGACGAACGTGCGGGGTGTCCTGTTTCGAATGGATCACGCTGCGGATCGCGCGGTGCGTGAGCAGGTCCGGGTAACGACGGATCGGCGAAGTGAAGTGGGTATAGGCTTCGTAATTCAGGCCGAAGTGGCCGTCGTTTTCAGCGCTGTACACCGCCTGACTCAACGAACGCAGCATCACAGTCTGGATCAGGTGGAAATCCGGACGATCCTTGATGCTCGCGAGCAAAGCCTGATAATCCTTCGGCGACGGACCGTCCTTGCCTTTGTGCAGGGACAGGCCGAGCTCACCAAGGAACGCGCGCAGCTTTTCCAGACGCTCTGGCGGCGGACCAGCGTGAACACGATACAGCGCAGGGATTTCGTGCTTCTTGAGGAATTCGGCAGTGGCCACGTTGGCGGCCAGCATGCACTCCTCGATCAGCTTGTGCGCATCGTTGCGCACGGTCGGACGGATTTCCGCGATCTTGCGCTCGGAGCCGAAGATGATCCGGGTTTCCTGGGTTTCGAAATCGATCGCGCCACGCACGTGACGGGCGGCCAGCAATACCTTGTACAACGCGTAGAGCTGCTTGAGGTGCGGGACGACGTCGGTGTACTCGCCACGCAATTTGCGCGCTTCGGTAGCCTTCGGCGTTTCCAGCATCGCGCTGACCTTGTTGTAGGTCAGACGGGCGTGGGAATGGATCACCGCTTCATAGAAGCAGTAGTCGGTCATTTCGCCGGACTTGGAGATGGTCATCTCGCAAACCATGGCCAGACGATCGACTTGCGGGTTCAGCGAGCACAGGCCGTTGGACAGTTGCTCGGGCAGCATCGGAATCACGCGCTCGGGGAAATACACCGAGTTGCCGCGAACCTGAGCTTCGTTGTCCAGCGCCGAGCCGATCTTCACGTAACTGGAAACGTCGGCAATCGCCACGTACAACTTCCAGCCACCGGAGAACAGGCGCAGCTTGCCCGGTTTGGCTTCGCAGTAGACCGCGTCATCGAAGTCGCGGGCGTCTTCACCATCGATGGTGACGAACGGCAGATGGCGCAAGTCGATGCGCTTCTCTTTGTCTTTTTCTTCAACTTCCGGCTTGAGCTTGGCGGCTTCTTTCACAACCGCTTCAGGCCAGACGTGCGGAATGTCGTAAGTGCGCAGGGCAACGTCGATTTCCATGCCCGGCGCCATGTAGTTGCCGACCACTTCGACCACATCGCCTTGCGGCTGGAAGCGCGGCGTTGGCCAGTGGGTGATTTTCACCTCGACGAACTGACCGATCTGCGCGTTGGCGTTGCGCCCCGGCGTCACCAGCACTTCCTGCTGGATCTTCGGATTGTCGGCAACGACGAAACCGATGCCGCCTTCTTCGAAGTAGCGACCGACGATGGTTTCGTGAGCGCGGGACACCACTTCGACGATCACACCTTCACGGCGACCACGACGGTCGAGACCGGAAACCCGGGCCAGCGCACGGTCACCATCGAACACCAGACGCATTTGCGCCGGGCTCATGAACAGATCGTCGCTGCCGTCGTCCGGCACCAGGAAGCCGAAACCGTCACGATGACCGCTGATGCGGCCGAGGATCAGGTCGAGCTTGTCGACCGGCGCGTAAGTGCCACGGCGGGTGTAGATCAGTTGAGCGTCGCGCTCCATGGCGCGCAAGCGGCGGCGCAGGGCCTCGATCTGGTCTTCTGTGGTCAGACCAAACTCTTCGACCAGTTGCTCGCGGGCAGCAGGCGAACCCCGATCGGCGAGGTGCGCCAGGATCAGTTCGCGGCTGGGAATAGGGTTTTCGTATTTTTCCGCTTCACGAGCGGCCTCGGGATCGAGGGACTGCCAATCGGCCATTAGAGAGTTTTCACCTTGTCTATATGCGGGTTAGTTTGGCATAGGCGCCGTGAAACGGGAAATTTCCGCTTCTATAAGGCTGTGCAAGGCCTTGTATCGACGCTCCGACACCGTTTTGAACGCCGCTGGTAAAAAAATTCAGTTTTTTCTGCGGCAGGGGTTTACAGTTAAAAAGACGCTCCGTATAGTGCGCGCCATCGACGACGCACAAGCGCTTTCGATGATGCCCAGGTGGTGAAATTGGTAGACACGCCAGCTTCAGGTGCTGGTGACCTTACGGTCGTGGAAGTTCGAGTCTTCTCCTGGGCACCAATTTCGAGTTTGAGACTAGATCAGTTTCAACACTCACACAAAACCCGCGAAAGCGGGTTTTTTGCATTTGCGGGAAAGCTTTTGTTCACACTGATTTATTAAAACCAAATCAGGGGTTTACAGATCAAAAAGGCCTCCGTATAGTGCGCCACATCAACAGCGGCAACGCTTGCGATGATTGCCCAGATGGTGAAATTGGTAGACACGCCAGCTTCAGGTGCTGGTGACCTTACGGTCGTGGAAGTTCGAGTCTTCTTCTGGGCACCAATTCAAATTCAAGGTTCAGGCCTTGGATCTCACAAAAACCCGCGAAAGCGGGTTTTTGCGTTTCTGGCTTCCTGAATTCCCGCAGGTCTTGAAGGAGCGTGTAGGAGCTGACGAGTGCAACGAGGCTGCGATCTTTTGATCTTGCTTTTGACCCCCTACCGTTTAACAGCAAGATCAAAAAGATCGCAGCCTTCGGCAGCTCCTACACAATCACCAGTCGCCCCACAAGGCGCACTTGAGAAACAATATCGTTTATCATTGTTGCAAGTTTTTGCAATGCGACAGTGAGGAACCCTGCGAATGACGTTTCGAAATACCCTGCGCCGAGGCCTGACCTTCACCCTCCTCGGCCTGGCACTCGCCACTCCCCTCACCCAGGCTGCCGATGCGGTTTCCCTGACTCTCTACAACGGCCAGCACAAGGAAGTCGGCGACGCGATTGCCAAGGCTTTCGAAGCCAAGACCGGCATCCACGTCAATGTGCGCAAAGGCAGCAGCAACCAGCTCGCGAGCCAGATCATCGAAGAAGGCGACCGCTCGCCCGCCGATGTGATCTACACCGAAGAGTCGCCGCCGCTGAATAACCTCGGCGAACAGGGTCTGCTGGCCAAGGCCGATGACGCCACCCTAGCGGTTTTGCAGGAAAAATACGTCGCCACCAACGGTACCTGGATCGGCGTTACCGCGCGCGTGCGCGTGGTCGCGTTCAATCCGAAACTGATCGATGAAAAAGACCTGCCGAAATCGGTGATGGAATTCTCCGAGCCGCAGTGGCAAGGCAAGGTCGGCTTCGTTCCTACCAGTGGCGCCTTCCAGGAACAGGCCGTAGCAATCATCAAGCTGCACGGTCGTGACGCCGCCGAAGAATGGCTGACCGGCCTGCGCGCGTTCGGCAAAACCTACAGCAACAACATGGTCGCGCTTAAAGCGGTGGAAAACGGCGAAGTCGCTACCGTCCTGGTGAACAACTACTACTGGTTCGCCCTGCAACGCGAGAAAGGCAAGCTCGACTCCAAGCTGCATTATTTCACCGGCGGCGACGCTGGCGGCCTGATCACCGTGTCCAGCGCTGCCGTGCTGAAATCCAGCAAACACCCAAAAGAAGCACAGCAATTCCTCGCCTTCATGGCCAGCGAAGAAGGTCAGCGCGTGATCACTCAGACCACCGCCGAATACCCGCTGCACAAAGGCATGGAATCGGATCGCGGCCTCAAGCCGTTCAGCGAACTGGAAGCGCCGAACGTCACTCCGGCGGATCTGGGCAACGCTGAAGAAGCGCTGGAACTGGAACGCGAAGTTGGCCTGAACTGATGGCAGCATCGTTATCGGCCCCCGCCGCGCGCGGGGGTTACGTGCCACGACGCAAACGGCCGTCGATCTGGCTGGTGCTGCCGGTATTGCTACTGGTGGTCATGAGCCTGCTGCCACTGGCCTATGTCGGACTGAAAGCCTGGCAGGCCGGCTGGGCCGAGGCGCTGCATTTGCTGTGGCGCCCGTATGTGTTCGGCCTGTTGCGCAACACCTTGGCACTGATGGTCGGCGTGACGGTTACCTGCGCCGTGATAGGTCTGTCGCTGGCGTGGCTGCTGGAGCGCAGCAATCTGCCGGGGCGGCGCCTGTGGGGCGTGATCCTGTGCCTGCCGTTTGCGGTGCCGGCGTTTGTCAGCAGCTTCACCTGGGTCTCGCTCAGCGCGCAATTCGAAGGCCTCGGCGGGGCGATTCTGGTGATGAGCTTGTCGAAGTATCCGCTGATTTTCCTGCCAGTTGCGGCGACCCTGCGCAATCTCGATCCCTCCCTCGAAGAATCCGCCCGCACGCTGGGACAGAATCGCTGGGGCGTGTTTTTCCGCGTCACCCTGCCGCTGCTGTGGCCATCGCTGCTGGCCGGTTCGCTGCTGATTGCCCTGCACATGCTGGTGGAGTTCGGCGCGCTGTCGATCATCGGCCTGCAAACCTTCACCACGGCGATCTACCAGCAATTCGAACTGGAATTCAGCAACGCCAATGCTGCGATGCTTTCGGCAGTTTTGCTGGCGCTGTGTCTGCTGTTGTTGTGGCTGGAACTACGGGTGCGTGGCAAGGGCCGGCATGTACGCACCGGCCAGGGCGCGGCGCGGCAGGCCGAACAGGTAAAGCTTGGACCGTGGGCGGCGGCAGGTCAGTTGTATTGCCTGTTGCTGGCGATTATCGGCAGCGGCATTCCGTTGGGGATGTTGGCGTATTGGCTGGCGGTCGGCTCATCGGCGGCGTTCCCGGTAGCGGCGATCACCGAGGCGCTGCTGTCATCGCTGGCATTGTCATTGGGCGGCGCGGCGTTGTGTCTGGTTTTGGCAGTGCCGGTCGGGTTGCTGGTGGTGCGCTATAAAGGCCGATTGGCAATCTGGGCCGAACGCCTGCCTTATCTGTTGCACGCGCTGCCGGGGCTGGTGATTGCGTTGACGCTGGTGTATTTCGCCCTGCATTACGTGCCAGTGCTGTATCAGACGTCGGGCTTGCTGCTGATCGCCTATGCGCTGCTGCTCCTGCCATTGGCGCAGGCGCCGATCCGTACTGCGCTGAACAAGGCTGCACCGCAGCTGGAAGAAGCGGCGCGGACATTAGGCGCATCGTCGTTCACCGCGTTTTGCCGGGTGACCTTGCCGATCATTTTCCCGGCACTGGGCGCAGCGTTTGCGCTGGTATTTCTTGATGCGATGAAGGAATTGACGGCAACGTTGCTGCTTAGCCCAACCGGACTCAATACATTGGCGACCGAAGTCTGGGCGCATACGGCGAATGTCGAGTTTGCCGCGGCGGCGCCTTATGCGGCGTTGTTGATTGTGGTCTCCGGGTTGCCGGTTTATCTGCTGACGACACGGATGTATCTGAGCCGCTGATACCGTATTCGCGAGCAGGCTCGCTCTCACAATGGGTTGAGTTTCCCTGTGGGAGCGAGCCTGCTCGCGAAGAGGCCAGCCCGGATACCACTAAGCGCGGAACTGCCCCAGGCTGGCTTTCAATTGCGCCGCCAGACCATCCAGCACCTTGCCACTGGCCGTGGTCTCCACCACTGCCTGCGCCGCTTTCTCGGCCTGCGCATGAATCGTTTCGACGCGCCCACGCACTGCCTGTGCACCCTGCGCCTGATGCGCTGCTGCTTGCGTCGCCAGTCCGATCGCCGCATGCACCTGCTCGACCGAAGCCTGCACCGACTGCTGCAACCGCGCACTGTCGCGCAAGACCAGCAAACCTTCGCTGGCCTGCCGTCCGGCCTGACCAATCGCCTCGACTGCCTCACGTGCGCCCTGCTGCAGAGCGACGATGTGCGCTTGGATATCACCCGTCGAGCTCTGCGTTTTGCTCGCCAGTGCACGCACTTCATCCGCCACCACGGCAAACCCACGCCCGGTCTCACCGGCGCGCGCCGCCTCGATCGCAGCGTTCAATGCCAGCAGGTTGGTCTGCTCGGCGATGCCGTGAATCACCGTCAACACCACCTCGATCTGCTCGCTCTGCTGCGCCAGTCGCTCGATAACCTTCGCCCCGGTATCGACCTGCCCGGCCAGCGCTTCGATCAGGCTGCCAACTTTCGCCGAAGTCCGGGTGTTCTCATCGGTGGCCTGACGAATATCGACAACCTGCTTCAGCGCCGCCTGCATTGCCTGGCTTTCCGACTGCGCCTCGTCTGCCATTTGCGACAGCGCGCGAAGGCTTTCTGCAACTTCATCGCGCTGCATTCCGGCAGCCGCATCGGCGCCAGCGTTGCGCAAGGTCATCGCGCCGATTTCCACGCCAGTGCGCTGAGCGACATCACCGGCCTCGCGCACGATCGGCTGCAATTTATCCACAAAGCGATTGACCGCTGAGGCCATGTCGCCGATTTCATCCTTGCTGTTGATCTGCACTCGCTTGGTCAGATCGCCCTCGCCTGCGGCCAGATCGTCCATCGCCGCATTGAGCATTTTCAGACGATTGACCACACGATGACCGAGCACCACGGCCAGCAACAGCAGCACGCCACAACCGACCAGTGCCAGGCCAAGGCCGATACGCCAGCGCAGTGTCGCGGCAGCGTCTTGAACGGTTTGCGCAGTGTTGGCTTTCATTTCGCCAGCGGTGCCCTGCGCCGATTGCAGGCGCGCCTGCATCGCCTTGGCACTGTCCGCCGCTGCGCCTTTGAGGCTGTCACCGACCAATTGATCGCTGCTGGCAATCAGCGCCAGGAAGCGCTTGTCGAGCTCGGCGAGATCGGTTTCCACCGAGGCCGTGGACACACCCATCAGCACTTTGCCGATCTCCACGCCATTGGGATTGATCGAGGCTTCGAGGTAGTAAACCGAAGGATCGTTTTTCGCCGCATCCAACACCTTATCCAGCGCACGCTCGCCCTGACCTTTTTCCAGCAAGGCCTTGTTGATCGGGTTTTCACGGTTGAGGTAACGAGTCAAATGCTGGCCGGTGGCGTCGTCATACACCACGAACAGCACGTTGGGATTGCGCTGGGCGCGACGAGCGAACTCCGAGAGCGTCGGCACGTCGCTGTCCCACATGGCACGCGGCGCTACGGATGCAAGCAACTGCGCCATGTCGTTGGCCGAATCCTTCAGATCCTTTTCCAGCGTCGCCCGCAGTTGCGCCTGCTCTTCTTTGAGGCGTGCGGACAGGCCAGCCGTGAGGCGCTGACGAGTGCTGGCCGATAACGCATCAAGACTTGAAGTGACTTCACGCCCCGCCTGCTCCAGCTCACCGGAGAGTTTCTGGCTGTCGGCACCCAGGCGCACAGCCAGATCGGCTTCCAGCGCGGTCACCGTGCTCCGCGTCAGGGCAACCGCCACCAACACCTGCACCAAAAGGGCGATACCAAGGGTAACGAACACCGGCCGCAACAAACGGCTTTGTAACAGTGAGAGAACGGCTGACACTTTAAATCCCTCTACTTCTGACGCCATTAATTTGATGGCACTCTTGTAGGCAGATTCACAGCAAAGGTCATGCCGTCCAACAGGCATAAACGACAAAGGCCCCGATTAAGGGGCCTTTGTTTTTTACATCAACAACTTATCAAGCGAACGGATGACGCAGCACGATGGTTTCGTTGCGGTCCGGGCCCGTCGAAATAATGTCGATCGGCGCGCCGATCAACTCTTCAACGCGTTTGATGTAGGCACGAGCATTGGCCGGCAGCTCTTCCAGGGTCTTGGCGCCCACGGTCGATTCGCTCCAGCCCGGTACTTCTTCGTACACCGGCTGCAGGCCGACGTAGCTGTCAGCATCGGTCGGGGCAACAGCATTGCCCTGCGCGTCCTTGTAGCCGACGCAGATGTTGATGGTTTCCAGACCGTCAAGCACGTCCAGCTTGGTCAGGCAGATGCCCGAGATGCTGTTCACGTCGATAGCGCGACGCAGGATGACGGCGTCAAACCAGCCGCAGCGACGGGCACGGCCGGTGGTAGCGCCGAACTCGTGACCCTGCTTGGCCAGGTGCGCACCGACTTCGTCAAACAGCTCGGTCGGGAACGGGCCGGAACCGACGCGAGTGGTGTAGGCCTTGGTGATGCCCAGGATGTAGTCGAGGAACATCGGACCCACGCCCGAACCGGTCGCCACGCCACCAGCGGTGGTGTTGGAGCTGGTCACGTACGGGTAGGTGCCGTGGTCGATGTCGAGCAACGAACCTTGCGCGCCTTCGAACATGATGTCCTTGCCGGCACGACGCAGGTCGTGCAGCTCGGCAGTCACGTCGAGCATCAGCGGCTTGAGCAGCTCAGCGTATTCCTTGCACTCGGCCAGGGTCTTTTCGAATTCGATGGCTGGCTCTTTGTAGTAACCGACCAGCATGAAGTTGTGGTAATCCACCAGTTCACGCAGCTTGTCTTCGAAGCGTGGCATGTTCAGCAGGTCGCCGACACGCAGGCCACGACGGGCAACCTTGTCTTCGTAAGCCGGGCCGATGCCGCGACCGGTGGTACCGATCTTCAGCTCGCCACGGGCCTTTTCACGGGCCTGGTCCAGCGCGACGTGGAAGGACAGGATCAGCGGGCAGGACGGGCTGATACGCAGGCGCTCGCGCACCGGTACGCCTTTCTCTTCCAGCTTGGTGATCTCGCGCAGCAGGGCGTCAGGTGCAACCACCACGCCGTTGCCGATCAGGCATTGCACGCCTTCGCGCAGCACGCCCGACGGAATCAGGTGCAAGACGGTTTTCTCGCCGTCGATCACCAGCGTGTGACCCGCGTTGTGGCCACCCTGGTAGCGCACTACGGCGGCAGCATGTTCGGTCAGCAGATCAACGATCTTGCCTTTGCCCTCATCACCCCACTGGGTGCCCAGGACTACGACATTCTTACCCATAACACTTGTCCTCATTCGCGCAAACTTGGTGCCGGCGATGGCCGGCAGGAAAACTCAAGAAGCCAGTGGCGATACTTGCCAAAGCCCGTTCTGCTGAATCAATTGCCGGTCGCAGTCCGCATCACGGGCGGCGGCCAAAGGTTGTCCAGGCAAGGCCTGAACGACACGCTGACCCTCACTGCGCAACTGGCAAACCTGCTGCCAGAGTGCCGCATCCGTACTGTCAGGCATCCAGATACCGCCAGACGGTAGCTCGATCTCAGCACGCCCCAGGGTCACCAGGGTTTTCAAATCGGTAGAGAAACCAGTCGCCGGACGGGCGCGACCGAAGTCGGCACCGATGTCATCGTAACGACCGCCCTGAGCGATGGACTGGCCAACGCCCGGCACGAACACCGCGAACACCACACCGGTGTGGTAGTGGTAGCCGCGCAACTCGCCGAGGTCGAAATACAGCGGCAGCTGCGGGAAGCGCACGGAAAGACGCTCGGCGATCGCCAGCAGATCTTCCAGCGCCGCCAGCACCGGCGCCGGCGCATTGGCCAGACGCTCGCGCGCAGCGCTCAACACTTCACGGCCGCCACACAGATCAACCAGTGCGCGCAGCATGCCCGACAGATCGGCCGGCAGGCCTTCGGTCAGGGTAATCACTTCATCGATGGCCTTGCGCTGCAGGGCATCGAACAACTGCTGCTCGACTTCACCGGACAGACCAGCGGCACGCGCCAGACCACGGTAGATGCCGACATGGCCGAGGTCCATGTGCACGTCCGGCACATCGGCCAGTTGCAGCATGGCCAGCATCAGGCTGATGACTTCGACATCGCTGCTCGGGCTGGCGTCGCCGTACAGCTCGGCGCCCAGCTGGATCGGGCTGCGCGAGGACGACAATGCACGCGGCTGAGCATGCAGGACGCTGCCGGCGTAGCACAGACGGCTCGGGCCTTCGCGACGCAGGGTGTGCGCATCGATGCGCGCCACTTGCGGCGTGATGTCGGCGCGGAAACCCATCTGCCGGCCCGATTGCGGGTCGATGACCTTGAAGGTACGCAGATCCAGGTCCTGGCCCGCGCCGGTCAGCAGGGATTCCAGGTACTCGATATGGGGAGTCACGACGAACTCGTAACCCCAGCTCTGGAACAGATCCAACACCTGACGACGCGCGACTTCAATGCGCGCCGCCTCCGGTGGCAGTACTTCTTCGATGCCATCTGGCAGCAGCCAGCGGTCTACCGTTGCCATTACGCCATTCCCCTTTGATCCGGGCGGCCAGCACTAGGCGAGCCTTGAGTGAAGCAGAAAATGACCGGGGCGTTCAAAACGCACGCGCATGAACGACGCAGCGAAAGGCCGGCTGGCGGCTTCGCCCATCACTTTCCTCGAAAAACGCCCGGGCTATTCAAACCCGATGTCTGCAACAAAAACAGCAATCAAACGTGCAGACGCAAAAAAGCCGGGAATTTCCCGGCTGCCGCATCATACACACGTTTTCCGAAAGGATCACCCCGCCCGAGGTTTTAGCCGCCGGGCGGACTGATTCAGGTCAACGTCGTATCAAGGTTTGGCTTTTTCCAGATAACGGAAGAAGTCGCTGCTTGGGTCGAGGACCAGGACGTCGGATTTGTTCGCGAAGCTTTCACGGTAGGCACGCAGGCTACGGTAGAAACCGTAGAACTCCTGGTCCTGGCCGTAGGCCTTGGAGTAGATCGCAGCAGCCTGGGCGTCACCGTCACCGCGAACCTCTTCGGATTCACGATAGGCTTCAGCCAGCAGCACGCGGCGTTGACGATCGGCGTCGGCACGGATGCCTTCGGCCAGCTCGTTACCCTTGGCGCGGTGCTCGCGAGCTTCACGCTCACGCTCGGTGCTCATACGTTCGAACACACTGCGGTTCACTTCCTTCGGCAGATCGATGGCCTTGACCCGGACATCGACCACTTCGATACCCAGCTCTTTTTCCGCCATCTTGTTCAGCGACGCAGTGATGTCAGCCATCAGCGCATCACGCTCACCCGACACCACTTCGTGCAGGGTGCGCTTGCCGAACTGGTCACGCAGGCCCGATTCGAGACGACGGGACAAACGCTCGTCGGCGATCTGCTTCAGACCCGAAGTCGCGGTGTAGAAGCGCTCGGCATCTTTCACCCGCCACTTGGCGTAGGCATCGACCATCACGGCTTTCTTTTCCAGAGTCAGGAAGCGCTGCGTCGGTGCATCGAGCGTCAGCAGACGCGCGTCGAATTTGCGCACCTGGTTGACGTAAGGCACCTTCACATGCAGACCCGGCTGGACATCGGCCTGAACCACACGACCGAATTGCAGCAGCACCGCGCGCTCGGTCTGAGCGACGATATAGAAGCAATTCCAGCCCACCAGTACCACAACGACGCCAACGATCAGGGCGATCAGCGATTTATTGCTCATCAGCGGGTCTCCCTTGTACGCGTCTGCGGCACGTCGGTGACATGCGGCGTGACGTCCGTGTTGTTGCTGGCGGCCGAACCGGTCACCGGCGCATTACCCGAACTGTTCTGGATCATCTTGTCCAACGGCAGGTAGAGCAGATTGCTCTGGCCGTTCTTGTTGCCGGTCACGAGTACCTTGCTGGTATTGCTGAAGACTTCCTGCATGGTGTCCAGGTACAGACGCTCGCGGGTGACTTCAGGTGCCTTGCGATACTCGGCGACCAGTTTGGTAAAGCGATCAGCCTCACCCTTGGCGCGCGAGATGGTCTCGTCGCGGTAACCGTTGGCATCTTCGATGATGCGCTGGGCCTGACCACGGGCTTCCGGCACCACACCATTGGCGTAGGTTTCGGCCTGGTTGCGCGAACGCTGCTCGTCTTCACGGGCGCGGATCACGTCATCGAAGGCTTCCTGCACTTCACGCGGTGCCGCTGCGCTCTGTACGTTGACCTGAGTGACGGTGATACCGGTGCGATAGGTATCGAGGAAACGTTGCAGACGCTCCTTGATTTCGCTGGCCATCAATTCACGACCTTCGGTCAGCACCTGGTCCATGGCGGTGGAACCGACCACGTGACGCAGCGCACTTTCGGTCGCGTGCTGCAGGCTGATTTCCGGCTGATCGACGTTCAGCACGAAGTCCTGCAGGTTGCTGATCTTGTACTGCACGGTCAGCGGCACTTCGACGATGTTTTCGTCTTCGGTCAGCATCTGGCCCTGCTTGGTGTACGCACGCTCACGCGTCACGTTCTCCATGTACTTCTTGTCGATCGGCGGGAAGTAGATGTTCAGGCCCGGGCCGACAGTCTCGTAGTACTTGCCGAAGCGCAGCACCACAGCCTGCTCCTGCTCGTCCACCACGTAGACCGCGCTGTACAGCCAGACAGCCGCCAGCACGACCAGGCCGATGCCGAGCAGACCGCCGAAGCCGCCACTGCTGCGCCCCGACCCGCCGCCGTCATCACCGCGTTTCTTACCACCACCGAACAACCCGTTCAGGCTTTCCTGCAGCTTTCGGAAGGCCTCGTCGAGATCCGGTGGCCCCTTGCGGTCGCCGTTATTGCGGCGCTTGCCACCCCAGGGATCCTGATTATTCGAGTTGCCACCCGGCTCATTCCAAGCCATAGCGCTCTCCATCTGATAAAGCAAAGACGCACCCACGGCGCGCCGACCAATGCTACAGAATGCCTGCCGTTGCGGCACAACCGCTTTGTCAGGCTTTTATTGCAAAGTGTGTTGCTCGATGAATTCCATCGGCTGCAATCCTTCGCGGCTTACCAATCGATTCAACTCGATCCGGGGCAAACGAACGGCCAGCAGGCTGACACCTTCTTCATCGTATTCTTCTTTCTGCACCGCACCGAGTTCGAAGAACTGCGCACGCAATCGAGCGAAGCGTTGCGGCAAGCGCAAGGTACCGACGAACAGATCACTGCCGAGCAACTCGGCGATGGCCTGTTCAAGCAATTCCAGACCGCTGCCATCACGCGCCGAGAGCCAGACCCGTTGCGGCTTGCCATCGGCATCGCGCTGGATCTGCGGCTCGACGCCCTCAAGCAAATCGAGTTTGTTATAGACCTCGAGGATCGGCAAGTCCTGGGCACCAATCTCGCCCAGCACCACCATCACCTGCTCGATCTGCAACATGCGATCCGGTTCGGCCGCATCGATCACGTGCAGCAGCAGGTCGGAATTGCTCGACTCTTCGAGCGTAGACCGAAATGCCTCGACCAGCTTGTGTGGCAGGTGACGAATGAAACCCACCGTGTCGGCGAGGACAATCGGACCGAGGTCGTCAAGTTCCAGCCGGCGCAGGGTCGGGTCGAGTGTGGCGAACAGTTGATCGGCCGCGTACACCTCGGACTTCGTCACGTTGTTGAAGAGTGTCGATTTGCCCGCGTTGGTGTATCCCACCAGCGAAACGGTAGGAATGTCCGCACGGGATCGGCCACGGCGCGACTGCTCGCGCTGACTACGTACCTTCTCCAGCCGCCCCTTGATCTGACGCAGGCGAACCCGCAGCAGACGGCGGTCGGTTTCCAGCTGGGTTTCACCCGGGCCGCGCATACCGATACCGCCACCCTGACGCTCAAGGTGAGTCCAGCCGCGAACCAGCCGTGTGCTCATGTGGTCAAGCTGGGCCAGTTCGACCTGCAGCTTGCCCTCATGGGTGCGTGCGCGTTGGGCAAAGATGTCAAGAATCAGCCCGGTGCGGTCGATCACGCGACACTCGAAAACACGTTCGAGGTTGCGTTCCTGACTGGGCGTGAGGATGTGATTGAAAATCACCAGATCGGCTTCTTCAGCCTTGACCAGGTCGCGCAGTTCCTCGACCTTGCCGCTGCCGATCAGATATTTGGCGGTTGGCCGATGACGCGGCACGTTAAAAAACGCGACGGTCTCGGCGCCAGCCGAATTTGCCAGCTCCTGAAACTCCTGCGGATCTTCGCGCGCCTCAGGGTCCTGTCCATCCAAGTGAACGAGGATGACTCGTTCACCACCACCGTGGCGCTCAAAGAACAAAGGAGACTCCTATCAGGCGTTACCCGGCGCTGCATCGGCATCGCCCTGTTCGTTTTCGGTTGCGCTAGGCAGACGAATTGGACGAACCGGCACGACGGTCGAGATAGCGTGTTTGTAGACCATCTGGCTGACGGTGTTTTTCAGCAGGATCACGAACTGGTCGAACGACTCGATCGTCCCTTGCAGCTTGATACCGTTGACCAGATAGATGGAAACCCCGACTTTCTCTTTACGTAAAGTGTTCAGGTAAGGGTCTTGTAGCGAATGCCCTTTTGACATGTGCCGCACTCCTTTAAGGATTCAATAATAAAAACAGGTAAATTCAGATGGCTTCGGCCGTCACACCCCCAAGGATAGACGGCAATTGCAAGGACTCAGCTCAATATGGAGATGGTCCCAAGGTATTTCAAGGCGCGTGGCAGATTGTCGCAATCAAGACTGTCCAGCCAGTGCAAATCGTCCCAGCTGCGCAGCCAGGTAAACTGGCGTTTGGCCAATTGGCGCGTGGCGATGATGCCCCGCTCCTGCATCTGGGCCAATGTCAGCTTGCCGTCCAGGTAATCCCAGACTTGGCGGTAGCCTACCGCACGTATAGACGGCAACCCGGAATGCAGGTCACTTCTTTTACGCAGGGCTACGACCTCGTCGATGAATCCCTGTTCCAACATATTTGTGAATCTTTGTTCAATTCGCTGGTGCAGAACCTGACGATTCGCCGGAGCAATGGCCAGGTTCGCGACAGTATAGGGCAATTGTTGGCGTCCCGAAGCGGCTGCTTCAGTACTTTGCGCAGATTGTTGCTCGCGCAGGGCGGTCATGCTCTGCCCGCTGACTCGATACACTTCCAGTGCCCGACTCAAGCGCTGCGGATCATTGGGATGAATGCGCGCCGCCGACACCGGATCGATCTGCGCCAACTGCTCGTGCAGCGCTTGCCAGCCAAGGCGTGCAGCTTCCTCTTCGATCTGCGCGCGCACGTCTGGATCCGCCGCCGGCATGTCCGCCAGACCTTCGACCAAAGCCTTGTAATAGAGCATGGTGCCGCCGACCAGCAGCGGGATCTTTCCTCGCCCGGTGATCTCGGCCATGGCCTGCAACGCGTCGCGACGGAAATCGGCAGCGGAATACGCTTCAGCGGGATCGAGGATGTCGATCAGCCGGTGCGGGTATTGCGCCAGCAACTCTTTCGAAGGCTTGGCCGTGCCGATGTCCATGCCGCGGTAGACCAGCGCCGAATCGACACTGATCAACTCGCACGGCAGCACCTTGGTCAGCTCGATGGCCAGATCGGTCTTGCCCGCAGCGGTCGGGCCCATCAGGAAAATCGCTGGAGGCAGCTGGCTCATCAACGACCGCGCAGGAACAGTTTGTCCAGATCGTCCAGGCCCAGCTGGGTCCAGGTCGGTCGGCCATGGTTGCATTGACCGCTGCGTTCGGTGTTTTCCATATCACGCAACAGACCGTTCATTTCCGGCAGGGCCAGACGCCGGTTGGCGCGGATCGCGCCGTGGCAGGCCATGGTGCCGAGCAGTTCGTTGAGGTGCGCCTGGATACGGTCGCTGGTGCCGTACTCCATCAAATCCGAAAGCACGTCACCGACCAGTCGATTGGCTTCGGCCTGCTTGAGCAATGCCGGAATCTGCCGGATCGCCAGGGTTTCCGGGCCAAGGCGCTGCAATTCGAAACCGAGACGCTGAAACCACGCCGCATGCTCTTCAGCACAATCGGCCTCGCGCTGACTGACCGCCAGCGACTCCGGCACCAGCAGCGGCTGGCCACTGAGACCTTCGCTGGCCATGGCGATTTTCAGCCGCTCGTACATGATCCGCTCGTGGGCGGCATGCATGTCCACCAGCACCAGACCATGGGCGTTCTCAGACAAAATATAGATGCCCTTGAGCTGCGCCAGTGCATAGCCGAGCGGCGGGATATCTTCCTGACCGGTCGGCAGTGCGCTGGCATTGGCTTCAGGCAGCGGCGCGAAGAACTCCTTGTATGCAGCTTGCGCCTCGGCAGCAGGCAGCGCCGATTGTGGACGCGGCGTGTATTGATACTGATAAGCGCCGCCAGCGCTGGCCCCGGACGAAGTATTGAACGCCGGTTGCGCCTGCGGCTGCTCCAGTAGCGCATTGGCGGCCAGACGCATCTCGCCCTGTGGGCCGAATTCGCCCGCCTCGATCCCGCTCGGCCGAACGATCGCCGTGGTGACCGAGCCGGCCAATTGATCTTCCGGACGCACATCGCCCAACGCGCGGTGCAGCGTGCCATACAGGAAATCGTGGACCATGCGCCCGTCACGGAAGCGCACTTCGTGCTTGGTCGGGTGCACGTTGACATCTACCGCCGCCGGATCGACCTCGAAAAACAGCGCGAAGGTCGGGTGCCGGCCATTGAACAGCACATCGCGATAAGCCTGACGCACCGCGTGGGCGACCAGTTTGTCGCGCACTGCCCGACCGTTCACAAAGAAATACTGCAAGTCAGCCTGGCTACGGTTGAAGGTCGGCAAACCGACCCAGCCCCACAGGTGCAGGCCATTGCGTTCGATCTCGATCGGCAGCGCCTGCTCAAGGAAACCTGAACCGCAAATCGCCGCCACACGCCGCGCACGGGCCGCATCATCGTGGGCCTCGTGCAGGCTGAGGATGGTCTTGCCGTTGTGGCGCAGATGAAAAGCCACGTCGAAGCGCGCCAGCGCCAGACGCTTGATCACTTCTTGCAGGTGATCGAATTCGGTTTTTTCGGTCTTGAGAAATTTGCGCCGGGCCGGGGTGTTGAAGAACAGGTCGCGGACTTCCACCGAAGTGCCGACCGGATGCGCCGCCGGCTGCACGCGCGGCGCCATGTCCCGGCCTTCAGTCTCGACCTGCCAGGCCTGATCGGCATCGCGGGTGCGCGAGGTCAGGGTCAGACGCGCCACGGAGCTGATCGACGCCAGCGCCTCGCCACGGAAACCCAGGCTCATCACCTGCTCGAGGTCTTCGAGGTTGCGAATCTTGCTGGTGGCGTGACGGGCCAAGGCCAGCGGCAGGTCATCGGCAGAAATACCGCTGCCGTCATCGCGCACGCGCAGCAGCTTGACGCCGCCCTGCTCGACATCGACATCGATACGCTTGGCGCCGGAGTCGAGGCTGTTTTCCAGCAACTCCTTGATCACCGAAGCCGGGCGCTCAACCACCTCACCGGCGGCAATCTGGTTCGCCAGCCGCGGGCTGAGCAGCTCGATGCGCGCCGTGTTCAATATCTGGTTCATTCTTTGGACGCCAGTTCGGTGCCTGGAATGGTCAGGTGCTGACCGACTTTCAACTCGTCACTTTTCAGGTTGTTTGCAGCACGCAAGGTGGCCGGCGAGACCTGATAGCGCACGCCGATCATCGCCAGGGTTTCCCCCGGGCCGACACGGTGGTCGCGCGGGCCTTGGGCGATCTTGCCGGAATCACGCAGCCAGGCAATGTAAGTGCCCGGTGGCGGATTCTGCTGGAAGAACTGGCGCACGCCGCTGCTGATCGAACGGGCCAGCGCTTGCTGGTGGCTCGATGCGGACAGTTTGTTCGCTTCGTTGGCGTTGGAGATGAAGCCGGTTTCGACCAGGATCGACGGAATGTCCGGCGACTTCAGCACCATGAACCCGGCTTGTTCCACACGTTGTTTGTGCAGCGGCGTGACGCGACCGATGTTGGTCAGCACTTTTTGCCCGACGTTGAGGCTGGAGGTCAGCGACGCGGTCATCGACAGATCGAGCAACACGCCCGCCAGCATACGGTCCTTGTCGTCGAGGCTGACGTTGCCGGCACCGCCAATCAGGTCGGACCGGTTTTCACTGTCGGCCAGCCAACGGGCGGTTTCGGACGTAGCGCCACGATCAGACAGGGCGAACACCGACGCCCCGAACGCGGCTGCGGACGGCGCGGCGTCGGCGTGGATCGAGACGAACAGGTCGGCGCCCTTCTTGCGGGCGATTTCGGTACGCCCGCGCAATGGAATGAAGTAGTCGCCGGTACGGGTCAGCTCGGCGCGGAAGCCTTTCATGCCGTTGACCTGACGCTGCAACTCGCGAGCGATCTGCAGTACCACGTCTTTCTCACGCTGGCCGCGCGAGCCGGACGCGCCCGGGTCTTCGCCACCGTGGCCGGCATCGATCACGACGATAATGTCGCGTTTGCCGGCCGGGGCTGGCGGCAGCTTGATCGCCGGTTCAGTCGGGGTCACCGGCACTGCCGGCACGGTTGCCACCGATGGCGTCGGGGCCGGCGGCGGCGCGGCATCGGCCGGGTTGTCGAACAGATCGACCACCAGACGGTTGCCATACTGCGCGTTCGGCGCCAGCGAGAAGCTTTTCGGAGTGACGGCTTTTTTCAGGTCAATGACCACGCGCAGGTCGGTCGGGGTGCGCTGGGCCGAGCGCATCGCAGTGATCGGCGTGTTCGCGGTCTGCACGTTCAACGGCGCGCCGAGGGTGGCGCCGCTTATGTCGATTACCAGCCGGTCCGGGGCTGTCAGGGTGAAAACGCTGTGCTGCACCGGGCCGCTGAGGTCAAAGACCAGTCGCGTGTTGTCCGGCGCCCGCCACAGGCGCACGCTGTTGACCTTTGAATCGGCCACAGCGTTGACGGTTACTGCCATCAACATCAGTCCAGCGGCAGCCACCAACGCGCGAAAGCGCATACCAAACCCCATCATTTAATTGGATTCCAATGCCAAAGCGGCACACCAGGCCTCGCCACGCGAGCCCTGGGCTAAAATTTTCAGCGAACGCCCGCTGTCTTGCGGGCTAATGGTAATGGTCAGGTCAGGCTTTGGCAAAAAGCCTGCACCTTTATCGGGCCACTCGATCAGGCACAGGGCATCGTCTTCGAAGTAGTCGCGGATGCCGAGAAACTCCAGCTCCTCGGGATCGACCAGGCGATACAGGTCGAAGTGGAAGGCACGAATGTCACCGATCTCGTAGGGCTCGACCAAAGTGAAGGTCGGACTTTTTACCGCGCCAACATGCCCCAAACCACGAATGATGCCCCGCGACAGAGTGGTTTTACCCATGCCCAGATTGCCTTCGAGAAAAATCAGGCCATGGCCCTGGGTGACGCGGGCGATCCGTGCGCCAAAGTCGCTCATCGCCTGTTCATCGGCCAGGTACAGGGTTACTTCAGACACGGTGCTTGCTCCTCCAACAACTGACGAATGGCTGGAATCAGATCACTGGCCGCCAGCCCACGGCCGAATTTGCCTTGTTGCATACCCGCGTTGGCGTGCAGCCAGACGGCCAGGCATGCCGCATCGAACGCGCCCATGCCTTGGGCCAGCAATGCGCCGGTCAGACCGGCCAGTACATCACCCAACCCGCCTGTGGCCATCGCCGGATGGCCCTGATGACAGAGGGCCAGACGCCCGTCTGGATGGGCGATCAGACTGCCGGCACCTTTCAGAACCACTACCGCTGAATACTTTTTGCTCAACGCCAGAGCAGCGGCCGGGCGATCGGCCTGCACCTCAGTGGTGCTGACGCCAAGCAAGCGCGCCGCTTCACCCGGATGCGGGGTGATCACGCAATCCTTGGGCAACTGGACAAAATCGCTGGCCAGCAGGTTCAACGCGTCAGCGTCCCACACCTGCGGCAATGGTGCATTGGCGGCAGCCGACAACAGGGCACGGCCCCAACTGGCCTGACCGAGTCCCGGCCCGACCACCAATACCGAAACCTTTTCCAGCAGACCCATCAGTTGATTGGCTGACGAGGTACCGAGCGCCATCGCCTCCGGCACCCGAGTCAGCGCCGCCGGCACATGCTCTGGGCGAGTCGCCAGCGAAACCATGCCCGCGCCGCCGCGCAAGGCCATTTCCGTGCTGAGCAGAATCGCTCCACCGAAACCGTGATCGCCGCCAATCAGTAACACATGACCAAAGCGCCCCTTGTGCGAGGTCGGCGCACGCGGCGCAAGTGCTGGGAGATTAGCGGCGCTCAGGCGCTGAGCGCAGACAGGAATGTCACTGAAAATTTCGTCGGCGGCTTGCAGATCGCTGAAGACCAGTTCGCCGATATGATCCGCCGCGTCGCCGGTCAACAGCCCGATCTTCATAGCAATGAATGTCACCGTTAGATCGGCGTGGACCGCGACACCCAGTTCACGCCCGGTATCGGCACATAGCCCGGAAGGGATATCGACCGCCGCTACCGGCAAACCGCAGGCGTTGATCGCCTTGATCGTCGAGGCATAGGGCTCACGCACTTCGCCGCTCAGACCTGTGCCGAGCAAGGCATCGAGGACGACACCGCGCAGCTCGCTCTGCGCCTGCCAGCATTGCACCACAACACCGTCAGCTACGGATTCGGCATGGGCCAGTGCGGCATCGCCCTGCAAACGCTGCGGATCGCCGACGGCGAGAACGCGCACCGTCCAACCGGCCCGCAGCGCCAGCCCGGCCACCAGATAACCGTCGCCAGCGTTGTTGCCGTGCCCGGCAAGCACCGTCAGTTCGTTCGCTGCCGGCCACTTGCGCACCACTGCGCGCCACGTCGCGCGGGCGGCGCGCTGCATCAATTCGAAGCCCGGCGTGCCGGCGGCGATCAGCCGCGCGTCGAGTTCGCGCACCTGCGCGGCACGGTACAGCGCGTCGGGTAATTCATCTTTCGTCTGCGGCATGCGTCTTCGGGCTCCGATGTCTGGCAGAATTATACGCACCTCAGCTCCGGTTTCTCTCGCCTCATGTCCGCCATCACCACAGACCTGCCCGCCCTCGCCCAATCGATCAAGGATTGGGGCCGCGAGCTGGGCTTCCAGCAAGTCGGCATCAGCGGTCTGGACCTGGCCGAACACGAGCAGCATCTGCAACGCTGGCTCGACGCCGGCTATCACGGCGATATGGACTACATGGGCGCCCATGGCAGCAAACGCTCGCACCCCGACGAGCTGGTGCCGGGCACGTTGCGCGTGGTTTCCCTGCGCATGGACTACTTGCCGGGCGATACCGAAATGGCCAAACGCCTGGCTGAACCGGAAAAGGCTTACGTGTCGCGTTATGCCTTGGGGCGCGATTACCACAAATTGATCCGTAAACGTGTTCAACAATTGGCCGACAGGATCCAGGCAGAGATCGGCCCGTTCGGTTTTCGTGCCTTTGTCGACAGTGCGCCAGTGCTGGAAAAAGCCATCGCCGAGCAAGCCGGGCTGGGCTGGATCGGCAAAAACACCCTTGTACTGAATCGCAAGGCCGGCAGTTACTTCTTCCTCAGTGAGCTGTTCGTCGACCTGCCGCTACCGGTGGACGAGCCGCACAGCACCGAACATTGCGGACGCTGCACCGCCTGTCTGGATATCTGCCCGACCAACGCCTTCGTCGGCCCCTATGTGCTGGACGCGCGGCGCTGCATTTCCTATTTGACCATTGAGCTGAAAACCGCGATTCCCGAAGAATTGCGGCCGTTGATAGGCAATCGGGTGTTTGGCTGCGATGACTGCCAGATCGTCTGTCCATGGAACCGCTTCGCCCGGCCAACCGGTGAAAGTGATTTCAAGCCACGGCACAACCTCAACAATGCTGAATTGGCCGAGCTGTTCATGTGGGATGAAGAAAAGTTCTTGAGCAGCACCGAAGGCTCGCCGTTGCGACGTGCCGGGTATGAGCGCTGGTTGCGCAATCTTGCGGTGGGGCTGGGAAATGCGCCTTCAACGATTCCGGTGCTGGAAGCGTTGAAGGCGCGACGGGATTATCCGTCAGAGTTGGTCAAAGAACATGTGGAGTGGGCGCTTGAACAGCACTCCAGACCTTCACACCCATAACGGGCAGGCGAAGTATTCAGAGTGCTCATGTGCGCGTTGTAACCATATTTTTGGCCGATCTCATTATTGCGTTGGTCTCTCCGTCGGTCCAATGGCCGCCCGCCCGCAGGACTCTGCAAACTCTCTGTTTACTGTCCTCCAGAAGATAAATACGCTCCCCGCGTCCTTTCGAGGCCGTAAAAAGAACATGCGTTACTTTTCTTCCATCACCGGCTGCGCCGAATGCCTCGTAATACATCCTGGAGCTCCTGGCTGCCTGGAGGGGGGACATATCGCTTTCCACGAGCTGGAAGAATTCGTCGGCCATCGTCTTATGAACGGCATGGACGTAGTCTTCTGTCTCTGGCCTGATTAATTGCCAAGGTCTCTCCGCCGCTTCCTCCGCGGGCGCATTCGCTCTACTTGCATTTTGCCTCCCGCGTCCTCCTCCCCCAAGCCGTCGTGCTGCTCTGGCTGTGTCGCCTCTATTAGGGCTGAGGCCTTTGCTAAAAGCTGAAGCCATCTTCCTGCCCGCATTCACAGCAGCTTTTGCACCCGCCGCCAAACCTGCACCGAGCGAAGCGAGCCCGAGACCAAAACTGATCCAGCCCAATATCTCGCCCGCTTGAGAACCCGGTGCGAGTTCATTGATCACCTCGCTGGCAATACCCGCCAGGCCTGAAGCAACCGCCAGCCCCAATGCCGCCACTGCCCATGGCGTCGCCGCGCCCATCGTCACTACGCTGGCAACAATTCCGAGAATACTCAGGCCGATGCCCAGGATCGATTGCCAGGAGACATGCCCGGTAGGGTCAACCCGGTTGACCGGGTCGCCCAGGCAATAACTGTAGGCATTCAATCCGCCCGCACCGAACGGACTCATGCTATCGGGGGCAAGAAAACGCATCAGTGTAGGACTATAGGCCCGGTAACCGTTGCCCAGCAGATACAGCCCGGTAACCGGATCCAGCTGTTCGCCGTTGAACCCCGCCAGGCTGAACAATCCGCCGTCGGCAGGACGATGCCCATAAGGGCTGTAGGCGCAATCGGTGAGCTGCTCCTTACCCAGTGTAGCCAGCACGCTTTGCTGTTGATCGGTGCCAAACAGCTGCGCGCTGGCGTTCAAACCGAGTTGCCGCTGGCCCACAAGCGCGCCACCGTGACGCACGACACTGAATGAATTTTCACCACTGACCTCATTGGCAACCCGACCTGCGTGGTAGTAACGCTGCACAGTCGCCTTTTCGGGTTGCGACAGTTCAACCAGATCGTCGAAACCGTCGTAATGGTAACCACGGATCACTGATCCCCCTGTGTCGGACAACTGCTCAAGACGTCCGAACGCGTCATAGGCCAGCGTTCGCGCCTGGTCATCCTTGATCATCCTGCCGTTGGCGTCGTATTCCAGCGTCACTGCTGGTGGATAGTCGACATGGGAATGTTTGACTGCACTGAGCTGTACCGGATCGGGATTGTCATAACTGAAGGTGGTCAGATTCACGCCCAGCGGGAACTTCGTCTGCACGGTAAGAATGTTGTCCAGCGCATCGAAGGTGAACGTCTGCTGAATAATTTCCTTGCCATACGGGTCACGGGGCTTTTGGGTGCCAGCACAGTCGTACTGGATCAAGCGCCCGCGCACGTCGTAGGTGAACTGTTCATCACGTAAGAGTTGAGTGCCACGTCTGGACACTTTCTGCGCCAGTTTGCCAGCCAGCGTGTAAGTCGATTCGAGGGTCTGGTCAGGCTGACCCTGAATCTCGAATGTACGCCGGGTTTCACGACCGATATCGTCATAGGCGAACCGGGTGATCATCTGACGCTTGATCGAGGTGTCTTCGGTTTTCGTCCACTCCAGCATCCCCGTCCGGGCGTTGTAGTGGAACTCGGTTGTCAGCAAGCCTTGCGAGGCGGATAGAAGGCGGCCGAACTCATCGTATTCAGATCTGTTGTCGGTACCGAGCACATCAACGTGGGTGATTGGTCGCCCCTGCAGGGACCAGGTACTGGACGTTGCTTTCGTGACAGCGCCGAAGGTCGTCGTTTCGGATTTCAGGCGCCCGGAAGGATGATAGGCAAAGCTGCGGCTCCTGCCGCTTTCGGTACAGGTCAAGAGTTTGCCGCTGACGGGGTCATAGGTCATGGTTGTGACCAGGTCCTCTGCCTTGCGCTCAGTCAGCAAACCGCCCAGTTCCCGCAAATAAGTGAATTCGGTTTTTTTGCCATCAGCACTCTTGCACCACTGTGGCTGAGTGAAGCCCGCTTCATAACCAGCCTCGGACTTTCGCCCGCCCACAGTACTCTGGATCAACCGCCCCAAACCGTCATACGTTTGCTGGCCCAGCACTTTGTCACCGACCTTGATGTCGATCGCAAGCCCTTCATCACTATGCTCGGCGTACTCGGTCACGACCTTACTGCCGTCGGGCAGGACACTGCGGGTCATTCGGTCAAAAACGTCGTACTCATATCGGCTGGTGTTGCCGACAGGGTCTGTCTGGCTGGCTGTGCGCCCATAACCGTCATAGGTGTAAACGGTTTTGCCCAGACTCTTGTTCTTCACATTGAAGCTTTCGACACTCAGCGGTTTTCCGAAATCATTGACGACGGTGATCGTCTTGCCCATGCCCTGGAGCCAATTGGTCTGCCGGCGAAGCACCGGATCCGCCTCGCTGTGTTCGATACGCCCATCATCGTGCAGAGTCTTGCTGACCTGGCCCCAGGAATCGAATTCATAGCGAGTGCTGACCGGATAAGGTTTGCCATCACGCCAATCAGTCAGCGTCACTTTCACCTTGTGACCGACTGAATCATGCAGGACAGAATGAAGCGTGCGCGTCTGAATGAGACCGTCCTTGTCGGGATGGTCGCAGTCCTTTTCCTGAACGGTGATTACCCGTTCCAGTCCGTCATAGGCGACTTTTTGCTCGCCGCCAGCAGGATCCGTGGTCACCATTGTCGCCGGCTGCTGTTTGCTGGCGGCCAGATAGGCCCACCGGGTAGCGCCCGCATAGGGGGTGCCGGCAGCAACGGTTTTGCACACTGCCCGGCCGATTGCATCGTATTCATATTCGATGTGCTCGCCATCGACACCGACTTCAGAGACCTGTAATCCGGTCAGCGTCGACAGCACTTTCTCACTGGTCTGCAGCGCGCCGTCGAATCCGCGCGTGCCGGACCTGACTCGCAGCCTGTCACCCTCAAGCTCATAGGAAAATTCGATAGCGGTTTTTTTATCATTCAGGGTGACACTTTGCTCTTTTGTGGCTCCATGCTTGAGTGGATCCTTGGGCGTATTCAGATAGCTGCGTGCGGTTTTCGAACGCAACACCTCTACACCCTCCACCACTTCGAAAAAACGCTCCTCGACCGGTAACACAGAGGCCAGTTCAGCACCCTCAAGCGCCGGATGCAAAGCGTAGTCGTAGTGGGTGACTGTCGAAGCACCATCCGATGCGGCAGCACTCACCGTCCTCTTTTTCGGGAATCTGGAAAAGCCCAGCGGATCCTCCGGGCAGTTATCCCCGCCAATGGCCGGATAGTATTCCGTCGTAGTCGTCACCCCAGTGGGCTCAACCTGCTTGAGCAAGTTACCTTCGCCATCGAACTCAGTGATCGTGGTTTCCACACGCTGCTGTTGGGTGCGCCGATCGAGGTACGTCACCGTATGGACCTTAGGCATGCGGAACTGGGCCACCTGCTCACTGAACGGCTTGGCAACGGAACAGTGATACTCCGTGGCGGTGGCGATCTGCGCGTCGCCACAGGTTGTAACCTCAGCCACCAACAGATGGAATTTGTTGTAGGTGCGTTTAATGCGGGTATGTACTTTGCCGCTGACCAGCAAGTGCTCGTCCGAGGTGTAGAAGTAGCTGCTGGGCGCCAGATAGAGCGGATCCAGGTCACTATCCTTGGCTGGAAGGAGGCCCTGCCCAAGGAAGTTATGGTCGGAGTACGTGTATGTCTTGCACACTCTGGGCTGGCCGCGCCCTGGGTAGACATCGTGAGCGATAACAAACGGCAGTGTCTGTTCCACACCGCTGATGAAGCGGTGGCCGTGCCGCTTGTAGCGAATGATTTCGACCCCGCGCAGCGGATTGACGATGCGATGAACATAGCTGGTTCCAGCGATGACTTCATACTCAAGGTCCCAACCCTTACCAACCGGCAGTTCGATGGCCGTCACCCGAGAGTTTTTCAAGATCAGCTTGTAGTTGGAACTGGAAGCAGTGTCGGGATGCCGGGACAGCGTCACCTGACCTGCCGCGCGGGTGATTTTCAACAGGCAGCGCTTGGCATCACTGACTTCGGCCAATCGGGGAAACTGGTTGAACAACTCATGCTTGAGGGTAATGCTCACACCGTTCGCCGCGATTATTTTTTCCACGACGGCGACCTGAGTACCGGCCAGGACTTTGAGCAGTTCCCGCCGACCATCCTTGTATCGAACTTCATAGCGCCCTGCTCCAGTGACTGACACCTTTGCCGTTTGCAGTTTCATTTCCTTGAACTTCAGGCCGCTAGACGTCTCGACAGCCTTGTAGCGTTCACCGTTGGACAAGGTCATGACTTTGCTGCGCAAGTCATAATTGGTCAGGGTCAAAGACCAGCCAACGCCGAAACCGCTATCGGCCTGATTGAGCGGATTGAAGCTCACTGAAAGTGCAAGCTCCGGACCATTGAGGTCTGCCGAGTGCAACTTGCCAAGCGAAAATGCACACGTATACATGCCCGTGCGCGGATCAACGCCTCCGGAAACAAACTCACCGAAGTTGAACGCGTTGGAGTGAACAGCGGAAGATGAATTACTTTCCATAGAAAAATATCCTTTATTCCAGGTGCAAATTTAAACAGGTCGAGCTGGGCAACGAAAAATCGCCGAGTCAGGCAAATTGTTTTGTTGAGCGTTTCGACTCACCCAGAATAAAAGTCCGCTGTTCTGTATCACCCTTGATAGCAAGCCAGTGTTCCGTACCGAACTCATCAATCACGGCGAGTTCGAACGCACCTCTCGTCGCCGGCTTCTCTTCCGTCTGTAGAGTCGTGCGCTGCACCAGCGTCAATACACCAGGCACATCGTTAATCGGGAAAGTAATAAAACCCAGAGGGGTATTGACCGAAGCCGATCGCCCATAGATTGGCGCGAGATAGCCATAAAAACTCCTACCGCCACCACTGTAGTGGTTTATCGTGCCCGACGAGTACACCATTACCGCGTCTTCAGCATCATACGAATTAAGTCTTATATCGGCGCTATACCAGTCAAGCAAGTTTATCTGGCGACCGTCAGCACGAAGCCCGAGATGAAAATACTGAATGCGTTCCTCGTACACTCTTTCGCTGAAAGTACCGTATTTATAAAGAGAGAAACTGTTCTGAGTGTATTTTTTCGGGAGAATCGCCTCCAGCGTGACACTGCTGTCGAAACCAACCCCATTACTTCGCAATACCGCGCCGTTCAAGGAAATCTCGGCAGCCACTTCCATGATTCCAGGTCGGGAAGCCGAAACCCAAAACTGTAAAATCTGTACCGGATCTGCGGCGTTGCTGATCCGGTTGTCAATGACCCGCGGGACTTCTGTCAGCCGCGTTGCCCCACCCGACATTTCGTGAGCGTAACGATTTTCCTGAATCGATACACTCCAGTCTCCCTCCAATGGGCGAGCACCGTTATAGGCAATCAGCCGCAGTGACTGCAATGCGGGATGTCCGTGCAGCGATACGCCGTCGCCGTTGTTATCGATCCCGTGAAGAAGCACCAACACACGCACCTGCATGCGACCGTTGGCGTAGAGCACTTTGTGCTGACCATGATTCGTGGCGTCGAGTTTTACCTCGATACGGGATATACCTACTTGCTCATCAAACATTTCACAATACCTTGCGGATTAATAGACTTTACCCCTAAGGGCTCAGCAAAGTATTGAGGTTCGCCTTGAATTAAAACAGCCGAAACATTCAACCAATTGTAAGCCTGCAATAACCTAACACCTTTATCACTAACTCACACAAAACCTCATATATTCAAAAATCCCAATCCCTCATGATGTAAAGCTCATAACATTGTTCCTAACCCATGATTTCAGCACGCTGCAACTCCTTCCCCTCCTGACTTCAAAACCTAACAGAATCAGGAGGGGTGCCACTGAGCGGTTTATTCTTTTCAGTATATGTTAGACCGATAAAGCAGCTGTTACTTTCGCCCACACTCAACCACTGTCTGACTCTGTCGAGAACCCGCTCTCAGAGGACTCACTATCGAAATCAAACTGAGGAACTTCCTCATCCACCTGAATTTCCATCTTGCGATCCATACTGGAGTTTTCAAGAAACTGCTTAATTCGCTGCCTCGATGCGTCATTCAACGGGTTATTTGACAACCCGACAAAGAGATTCTGTGTATCCGGAATCTCGAACAACTCATACCCCACGTCGGCAATATTATTATCATGCAATGCGACGACACCCAGTTTCCTGAGGGTATCTATACCTGAAGGAATGCTGGCAAGATTTGCGTTGCTCAGCATCAATCCGGTTAACCCTGTCATGTAGCCTACATGTGGAGCAACCGTCAGAGGGTTGTTTGCCAGATTCAACCGGGTAAGTGTTTCGATTCTGGATAACCCTTCAACTTCGACCTCGGACAGTCTTAGCGAGCAGCCGTCCAGCGTAAGCTCGCTTAACTGGCGCATTTGAAATATTCCTGAGGGAAATGTCTCCACGTCAATGCCGAAGACTCCCAAGAATTGAATATTGGGGAAACTGTCCAGAAACGCACCTATCCGTGCGCCCGGTTCATTTGCGGTCAGGATCAACTCTGTGACGTACTCGAATCTGGTGGACAATCTCGGTAACTCACCAGAAAAATCGACATAGTAAGAAAAGTGATCGTCTCCCTCCCGCCACCTCGAAACCGACTTGCGTTGCCAGATATCTTGCAGCTTTGCGCTGAACCGCTCGCGAGCCTGGCGTTGTTCTGCAATTTGCGGTGCGCCCTGCGATGAATCCGTGCGGGTCGACAATCCTTGGGCACTCCAGATCGCCAACTCATTGCGCAGTGTCGCCAACTCTGTCTCCAGGCGAGTCAAGACCCTGGCTGCGTCCGACTTCAGACGCTCGGAAATGAACATGGCTAGTTCTTGTTCGGCAAGCTGCGGATAAAGATCACGGACACGCTCTTCAACGGACTTTGTCGACGTCGGGTTGACATCGCCGCCCCCTCGCAGCCCCGCTTGCACGTGCTGGGCGCTGGCCGGAACAGCCGTTACCTGTACCGGTGCCAGTCCCAGCAATTCGCTCACGCGTTGGCGCGACGGCAATGGCTGTGCACGTACCAGCTGCCGCAGAGCCGCACCACCGCCCTGCGCTACACCGAGCAATTGGCGCTGCCCGGGCAGTAAAAGGAGCCAGACGGCGGCATACAGATCCGTCCGACCTTGGGGTGACGGGACGCCGCTGAGTTGGATAACGTAGCCTTCATGCTGACGAATAAACTTGTGACGCACTGACGACCGAGCATCGCCAATAGCACTCAATAACTCACCCTCTGACGCTTGCCGACGAATCTCGATACGAATCTGTCGCGGCCAAAGATCAAGCTGCCCGATCATCTGCAATGCCAGCAGATCACTGTCCAGACTGGCTACCGAATCCAGATAGATTCCTGCGCACGCCCTGGCGAGACGCACCTCGCGTAGCGCCACCAGCGTCTTTTCTGCCATGTGCCTCGGCATTCCCGGCCGCAGGCGCAAATGCATATGGTCGGCGGCACTGGCCTCTCGCCACAACGCCTGAGCGATGGTCTTGGGCAGGTCGGGAAAAATCCGTCGCATCAGCAATGTGTTGGCATCGCAATCAAGTTCGAACGCCCGCTCACTCTGCTCAAAAAGCAAGGCGCTGGATTGTTCGATAACGCGCTCGCTCAGATCATCTGCCCGTGGCGGCAACAAAGCCTGCAGTTGTGAATCAGCCTGCGCACGCACGGTGGGATCGGAATGTTGCACCTGGGTGATGAACAGCTGGATCTTTTGATCGAGGGCAAAACGTCTCGCTGTGTCCTGCAGCAATGCCAGCGAGGTGGGATGAATCTCGGACCTGTGCACTATCGTTGTGTCTACGCCGCTCACTGCGAGCATGCGTTTGATCATCAATGGAGAAAAATCTTCTATTGAATATTCCGCGCCGGTAAGCAGTTCTGCCGCGCGTTTTTGTTCGGAATAGACAGTTGCAACCGGATTGGCCGACTCAGGGTCGTCCAGCGGATGCCACAACCGGCCCTCGCTGTCAGGTCTCAACAGCGGACCGGAAGGATGCAGTTCTCTGGCATGTGTGGCGCGAAGCAAACCGCTCTCAGCATCTCGGACCACTTGTACGATGTGGTTATCAGCGACGGCAACATACTGACGATGCTTCAAGGTTTTGATACCCAGTGCAACGGAATCATCGAGACCCTCTTGCGAGGGTATCCAGTAGCTTTCCAGGGAATCTTGTGCGGAAAACCTTGGGAATTCGTCAAATGTGGAATACGTCGTGGTCATGCTCACATTGAAGCCAGGCGTTATCGCCAGCGGATCTGATGAAGAGGGCGAATGCAGCGGTTCCTGATGATGTGCAACAGTCAAATGCGCCACTGTCGAAGACGAGGACAACGGTCGGTGGGAGACATCAATGCTGGAATCGGAGGGTTTGGTTGGGACAGATACAGGTTTGATCTTCGGCGGTTTGCCAGTCATGATCGCTCATCCTTGAGAGGGGGTGCGCTGGCCACACAGAGCTGCAGGGCCAACGCGAGTCATCAGAAAAGCACTTTCGTGCATATGCCTGATCATCGACATGGCAGTTTAACTGCAGTCGAAATGCCAAACGCATATACATCTACTACATTCACCGACATTGCATCAGTGAACGAACTCAGCCTCGTTGAAGATATAAATTACGCTCGCGAAAATTCACGCGGATTGCCAGTTTATGCTCAGTACCATATTCATCGATCGCGATGAAGTGGAGGACGCCGCCATATTTTTGTGGCCCGGTGCTTTTCGAGTATTCAGATAGAGCCTGGACGATGGTCAACTCCCCGTCGCTTTGAGTATTTACGTGATAATGCTTCGAGTTCCATGTTTGCGCATCACTGGTAAAAGTGTATGCAAACGGATCACCCCTGTCAGGCAAAGAGACGACTACACTGGAGTTTTCGGGACGCACAAAAATGCATTCCATGTAATTTGTTTTTATTTCGTTAAGCCTGTTACCACCCGCAAAATCGTAATCCTTGCCCTCTTCTGCCCCCTCTGCAATCCAGTCGACCAGCCGGATCTGCTTCCCACCCGGGTACAGTCCCAAATGGTACTTCCAGATACGGTTGCCGGGCGACTCATTACCAATCCTGGTCTGGTACAAGCGAAATACTCCGTCTACGCCATATGTCGAAGGCGTTTCCGCTTCTACAGTCACGCTGCTGTAATGAACACTGGCAGGCGTGGTTCCGTTACTGAGGATCGTCTCCCCGTTCACGGACAGGCGCGCACCGATCTCAGTCGTTCCGGCGCTCGATGAGGAAACCCAGAACGTACGAACCTGTGGATGAACGCTGTCATTCTCAAGATCATCGTCGTGCCTGTCTTCGGCGTCAGGTGCAGGACGTGCCTCACGCGTAAACCGCCCTTGGACTGCGCTCGCGACCCAGCCATCGCGCAAGGTCTTGCCGGTCGCGTAATGAATAAGCTGGATGCTTTCCATTACATCTGCGGGTACATGCATTGCGTTGCCGTCGGCGTCCACTCCGGCAACGAGTACTTGAACTTTGACCTGCATTCGGCCATTAGCGACAAGTGCCCTGCTTTGAGTATTATTACCGGCATCAAACTTGACTTGTAATTTGGACAGTCCCGCCAGGGTGGGCGGATTGTCATTTTGATTGTCTGTAACATCCATGCTTTCACTCATAATGCAGCTCCTTTTTGAGAATGTAATTTGATACTGACATCGGAAATATGTCAGCGAAAAAACTACATACCCATCAAGCAAAGATCAAAGTGAAAAATGTAAGAAATATGCGCACGCCATTCACAAATAACTCATTAGCTATTAATCAGCTTCAATGGCAATGACGCATGATCGATCAGTGTTCGTCGTTATAAACGAACTTCGGCATTTCCCAATGAAAACGAATGGCCAGCAGACGCAGCAAGAATCCGCCAAACAACGTGATCAGAATGGCTTGTTCACCCGGCACATTGAGATAAAGACACAACATGTAGCACCACGCCGCAGCAAATGAGACGCTGGCGTAAAGTTCGCGGCGAAAGATCAAGGGAATATCGTTGCAGAAGATATCGCGAAGAATACCGCCAAAAACGCCGGTGATGACTCCGCTGACGGAAGCCACCAACATGCCGTGACCCATTTCCAGCGCCGTCATGCAACCGATCAAAGTAAATGCCACCAGTCCAACTGCATCGAGCACCAGAAACAGCGAGCGCAGGTGGCGCATCCAGCGCGCAGCGAATACGGTGAACATCGCTGCCACCGAGGTCAGCACCAGATATTCCGGATGTTTGACCCAGGTCAGCGGGTAATGCCCAAGCAACACGTCGCGCACCGAACCGCCACCGAGCGCGGTGATGCAGGCGATCAGCACCACGCCGAACCAGTCCATGCCACGTCGGCCGGCGGACAGCGCGCCAGTCATGGCTTCGGCGGTGATGGCGATCAGATAGAGCATCAGCAACATGGTGGCAGTCCAGGCAGGAAGGCGCGCAGTCTAGCCATTTCAGCGCCGCACCAGAAGAGGGCGCGCCTTTCGCGAGCAGGCTCGCGAAGGCGGAAAGACGCTCCCTCAGAACTTGATGAAGTGCTTGCGGTAATGCTGCAACTCGGCGATCGATTCGCGGATGTCGTCCAGCGCCAGATGCGTGCTGCCCTTCTTGAAGCTGTCGCGCACGTCCGGAGCCCAGCGCGCGGCCAGCTCCTTGAGCGTCGAGACGTCGAGGTTGCGGTAGTGGAAGTAGCTTTCCAGCGCCTTCATGTGGGTATAAAGGAAGCGACGATCCTGGCAGATGCTGTTGCCGCAGATCGGCGATTTGCCCTTCGGCACCCACTTTTCCAGGAAGGCGATGGTCTCAGCTTCCGCCTCAGCCATGCTGATGCGGCTGTCGCGTACACGCTGGGTCAGGCCGGAATTGCCGTGGGTGCGGGTGTTCCATTCGTCCATGCGCGCGAGCACTTCGTCGCTGTGATGGATGGCGATCACCGGGCCTTCGGCCAATGTGTTCAGTTCACTGTCGGTGACGATGGTGGCCATTTCGATGATGACGTCGTTGTCCGGGTCCAGACCGGTCATTTCCAGGTCGATCCAGATCAGGTTCTGCGGGTTTTGCATATTCGGGCTCCTAGGCAATGCTGCGCAGTTTAGCCTAGGCCGGTGGCCGGGCGTGCTAAACTCGCGGCCGTTTTACCTAATCGCTGCATTCTTCAGACGGAACACCCATGGCCAAACGCCAACTCAATCGTCGTCAAAACTGGCGCATCGAAAAGATTCAGGGCGAGCGCGCCGCACGCGCCGCCAAACGCGAGTCCTCGGCGGTCGAAGCCCTCGAGGGCGGCGATCTCGGCCCTGAGCAACATGGCCTGGTGATCGCCCACTTCGGTGTGCAGGTCGAAGTCGAAGCCGTTGACGGCGAACTCGCCGGCCAAGTGTTCCGCTGCCACTTGCGCGCCAACCTGCCAGCGCTGGTCACCGGCGACAAAGTGGTCTGGCGCGCCGGCAACCAGGGCATTGGCGTGATCGTCGCGCAACTGCCGCGCAGCACCGAACTGTGCCGCCCCGACAGCCGTGGCCAGCTCAAGCCGGTTGCCGCCAACGTCGACATGATCGTCATCGTTTTCGCGCCGCTGCCCGAGCCTCACGCCAACCTGATCGACCGCTATCTGGTCGCCGCCGAACATGCCGGCATCCGCCCTCTGCTGCTGCTGAACAAATTCGACCTGATCGACGAGCAGAACGCCCCGGCGCTGAACGCGTTGCTGGCGGTGTATCGCACGCTGGGTTATCCGGTGCTGGAAGTCTCGGCGCACCACGGCGACGGCATGGAGCAACTGCAAAAGCAGCTCGACGGGCGCATCAGCGTATTCGTTGGTCAGTCCGGCGTCGGCAAGTCGTCGCTGGTCAACAGCCTGCTGCCGGAAGTCGAAACCCGCGTCGGGCCGTTGTCCGAGCTATCCGGTCAGGGCACGCACACCACCACCACCGCGCGCCTGTTCCACTTCCCTGGCGGCGGCGAACTGATCGACTCCCCGGGCATCCGCGAATTCGGTCTGGGCCATGTCAGCCGCGCCGACGTCGAAGCCGGTTTCATCGAGTTCGACGACCTGCTTGGCACCTGCCGTTTCCGTGACTGCAAGCACGATCGCGAACCGGGTTGTGCGCTGCTCAAGGCACTCGAAGACGGACGCATCCAGCAGCAGCGGATGAACAGCTATCGCTCGATCATCGCCAGCCTGCCTGAAAACGGCTATTAAACAGTCACGCCGGCGGCCCTGCGCGATGGGCTGCCGGTCGTCGGACTGCATCTGACTCACCTCTCTCCTCTTAAACGTCAGCTTCTTCTGTAGGCACTTGCACGACTGCTTGCAGGACCTTTCTGTTTTGCCGCGCAGATCTTGTAGGCCTGAGCCAGCGGCCTACATTTCTTTCCTCCTTCGCTCACAGCGACCATCGAGGAAAGCCATGCCAACCTGTCTTTTGTTCATCATCCATTCGTCTCGCGACGCCCGCCCGTGCAATACCCACAGAATCCCCGGCGCGATCCGCCTGCACAAGGCGGTGTGACCATGCGCAAGGCATTGTTCATCGGCATCAACGATTACACGCATATCGGCGGGCTCAGCGGTTGCTGCAACGACGCCATGGCCATGGCTTCGGTATTGAAAAGCAACGCCAACGGCGACCCCAACTTCAAAAATGTCGTACTGACGTCTGCCGAGGATTACCTGAGCCGAGAAAAACTCGAAGACCAGATCCGCGAGTTGTTTTCCGGCGACTGCAACGTCGCTCTGCTGTATTTCGCCGGTCATGGCGGTTTCGATGCCGACACTGACGAAGGCATGCTGATACCGCAGGACTACCGCAACGCCAAGGACGGCATCCGCATCAGCGACATTCTCAACTGGGCGGACAAAGCCACGCGGATCAAAAACAAAATGATCATCCTCGACTGCTGCGAAAGCGGTTCGGCCGGCGAAGTGCGCGCCTTGCGCAGCGAGAGCAGCATGGTCAGCGAAGGCATGACCATCCTCACCGCCTGCAAAAAAGCCGAGCCGGCACTGGAGGGCGCGCAGCACGGCGTGTTCACCGGCCTGCTGCTGCAAGCGCTGCATGGCGGCGCGGCGAATATCCTCGGCAAAATCACCCCCGGCAGCCTGTACTCCTTCGTCGACAACGCGCTCGGCCCGTGGGAGCAGCGTCCGGTGTTCAAGACCAATGTGTCGCAGTTCATTTCCCTGCGCGAAGTCTCGCCGCTGATTCCCAAGGAGATCCTGCGCAAATTGCCGGACTGGTTCGCCGAAGCCGAATCGGTCTTCCCGCTCGACCCCAGCTACGAACCCACCGAAATGGCGTTCATACCGGAGCACGGCGAGATCTTCGCCCAATTGCAAAAGTGCAACCGCCACAGCCTGATCGAACCGGTCGACGCCGAGCACATGTACTACGCCGCCATTCACTCCACCGGCTGCCGCCTGACGGCACTCGGTGCCTATTACCGCGAACTCGCCCTCAAAGGACATTTCTGATGCCAGTCTTTATCAGCTACCGCCATGTGGATCGCACTCATGCGATCGCCATCAACACCCGTCTGACCCAAGCGAAGATCAGGACTTACCTCGACGTGCTGGACCCGGAATCGCAGACCACCGACGACATCACCGGGGTCATTACCCGCAACATCACCGAGTGCACGCATCTGCTGGCGGTGGTATCGGAGAAGACTGCACTGTCGTGGTGGGTGCCGTTCGAGATTGGCGAGGCGACGATCAGCAACCGGCGGATCTGTACGTTCAAGACCGGGCCGGCACAACTGCCGATCTATCTGGACAAGTGGCCGAAGCTGAGCACGGCCAGCGACCTGGATTTCTTTATCGATGCGTATCGGGATGAGGTGTCGAACAAGCGGTCGATAACCCTGGATTCGTTCAGCGACTCGGTGAAAGGGGCGTACAAGCGCGATGCAGAGATGTTTCATGAACAGTTGAAGAATCGGATTCGTCGGGGATTCTGAGACTGTGCCGGCCTGTCCCCGATTATTTTAGTAACGCTACGAAATGGTTGGGGGCATGAAGCGATAGCCACAAAAAAGCCGACATCACTGTCGGCTTTTTTTCACTTACTGCTTCGGCGCTGGCGCCGCCCCACCCGGCTCAGCCGGTTTCGGCGCCGCATCGTCAAACAGATTCAACCGCTCGCGCAACTCGTGAGCCGGCACTGGCTGTTTGTCCGCCGGCAGCGCATTCGGATCAACCGGGGCTGCCGGAGCAGCACCGTTCTGACCTTCATCCGCCGGTTTCGCCGCCTCAGGCCCCTGCGCACCTTCGATGGCGGCCTGGGCTTTCTTCGTCAGCACGACAATATCGATGCGGCGGTTGACCGGGTTGAACGGATTTTCCCGATCAAACAACGCCGACGAGGCATAACCGACCACCCGCGCCACCTGCGCATCCGGATAGCTGCCCGCGACCAATGCGCGACGCGCGGCGTTGGCACGGTTGGCCGAGAGTTCCCAGTTGCCGTAGTCGCCAGTGCCGATGTACGGCTTGGCGTCGGTGTGGCCGCTGATGCTGATCTTGTTCGGCACCGCTTTGATGGTGTCGGCCATGGCCAGCAGGATGTCTTCGAAGTACGGCTTCAGGCGTGCGGATCCGGAGTCGAACATCGGCCGGTTCTCGGCGTCCATGATCTGGATGCGCAAGCCGTTCGGCGTGATTTCGAAAAGGATCTGATCCTTGAACTTCTGCAGTTGCGGGTTCTCGTCGACCTTGTTCTGCAGTTCTTGCAGGAGCAGTTCGAGACGCTCCTTCTCGACCTGCTCGGCCATGCCTTCAACCTGATCGGTGTCGACCGTGACCTTGTCCGGTTGCGGCTGCGACTTCACTTCCGGGTTGAGGGTGTTTTCCGGCGCCAGGGTCGGCGTACCGCCGAGGTCGATGATGTACGGCGTGCCGCTTTCGGAGAAGCCGACCGGGTCCTTGAAATAACCGGCGATGGCGATCTTCTGTTCCGGCGTAGCGGTGGACAGCAGCCACAGCACCAGGAAGAACGCCATCATCGCCGTGGCGAAGTCGGCGAAGGCGATTTTCCATGCCCCGCCGTGGTGCCCGGCGGCAATGCGCTTGACGCGCTTGACGATGATCGGCTGATTATTTTCCATTTCTTAACGACCGCGAACCGCTTGTTCCAACTCGGCGAAGCTTGGACGGTGCGCCGGGTACAGAACCTTGCGCCCGAACTCGACCGCCAGCGACGGCGGCATGCCGGACGCCGAAGCCACCAGCGAGGCCTTGATGGCTTCGTAGACGTTGAGCTCTTCCTTGGCATCGTGGGCCAGGGAATGCGCCAGCGGACCGAAGAAACCGTACGCCGCGAGAATACCGAAGAAGGTACCGACCAGTGCCGCACCCACGTGCAGACCGATCGACGCCTGGTCGCCCTCGCCCAACGAAGCCATGGTCACCACGATACCGAGTACCGCCGCAACGATACCGAAACCGGGCATGCCGTCGGCGATGCCGTTGACTGCGTGCGATGGGTGCTCGAGGTCTTCCTTGAGGCTGTACAGCTCCATGTCGAACAGGCCTTCCAGTTCGTGCGGAGCCATGTTGCCGGAAGACATGATGCGCAGATAATCGCAGACGAACGCGGTCATGCGTTCATCCTTGAGCACCGCCGGGTACTTGGCGAAGATCGGACTCGCGGCGGCATCTTCGATGTCGCCTTCGATGGCCATCATGCCTTCGCGGCGGCTCTTGTTGAGGATCTCGTAGATCAGCCCGAGCACTTCCAGATAGAAGGTGTGGGTGAAACGCGAACCGAACATGCTCAGGGATTTCTTGAGCACGTGCATCGTCATGTAACCGGGGTTGGCCTGGAGGAACGCGCCGAGGGCCGCACCGCCGATGATCATCACCTCGAAAGGCTGGATCAGGGCGGCAATCTTGCCGTGGGAGAGCACGTATCCGCCGAGCACGCTCGCGAATACGACGATGATGCCGATAATTTTAGCCATAGGTAGAAGGTACTTGTTTAAGTCGGGTTCAAGGTCATATTCGGAAGTTAAAAAATCTCTTCTTCTACTTATCGGCAAAACTGCGCCAGACTATAGCCAGTTCAGGCGAAAAGCCAATTTAGCCCATGCCGGGCGCGTCTACAGTCAGTGAAGATCTCGTCCAGACATGGCTAATGAAACGAACATTCCAGCGGTAAAACCGAGCACCCTCCAGGCTTGGGTCAAGCTGCTCGACAGCGTCCCCCTGCCCGTGCCACAAGAGGCTCACGACAAAGTCTGCCGGGCGATCCGCGACAATCGCAGCTCGCTGCGCGACATCGCCGAGTTGATGCAGGACAGCCCGGCGCTGGCCTTGAGCATCATCCGTGAGGCGAATCGTCACACCCACGGCACCATGGCCGCGCCAGCGGAAAATCTGGAGGTGGCAATCAATCGCCTGGGCCTTGCGCGCACCGAAGAATTGCTCGCGCGCCTGCCGGCCGAACCGCACCGGCAGATCCCCAAGGCTTTGCGCCAATTGCAACTGATCAGCCAACACGCGACACAACAGGCCAACGGCTTTTTTGCCAGTCGTCTGGCGCGGCTGTGGCAGGACATCCACTGGGGCAGCCTGCTGTTTTTGTCGCCGCTATGGCCATTGGCACTGACCTATCCGCAGTTGCTTGAGGAGTGGGAACTGCGGGTGATTCACAAGGGCGAGTCGGCACGTGTGGTTGAAAAGCAATTGTTCGGCGTGCGCCTGTTGAAGATTGCCGAGGCACTGGTCCAGGCCTGGCATCTGCCGATCTGGGTCGAGCAAGGCTACAAGTTGCTGCTCAGCGAACAACGCGAACTGGTCAAAGTGCTGCGCATCGCCCGTGACAGCGAGCACCCGCTGCGCCAGCAGAATCGCCTCGACGAAGACCCAACATTGCGCCGCTGGCTCAATCAACCCGCCAATACCGTGCTGCTGGCCAACGGCCTGGCGCTGTCGGCGCAACAGGCTTGGGACAGTCCGCACAGCAAGCGCTGGCAGTACCTGACCAGCCTGTATCTGCAGATTTCCATGGACGAAGTGCAGCAACAGCTGCACCAGCAAGCGGCGAACAGCGCGCGTCAGCATGCGATGCCTGATTTGTGGCACCCGGCGGTTTCGCTGATCTGGCCGTGGGGCACTCGTCGCTTGCCGGCCGGCATGCTCCCGGCCGCAGCGCCGAATGCAGATGATCTGGGCCAATGGCGTCGGCAATGCGCCGAACTGCTCGCCGAGCCCAGCCGCTTCACCAATGCCATGAGCCTGACCGTCGCCGCCCGCGAGGCACTGGTGGCGAGCGGCATGCGTCGGGTGATGATTCTGATGGCCGACCGCACGCACTCGACCCTGCGCGTGCACCAGACCGCCGGTTTGCCGAAGGATGCGGCGGCGCTGAGTTTTGCCGTCGGCCAGAGCAAAGTCCTGCAACGTCTGCTCGCTCAGCAGGCGCAGGTGCGGATCACGCCGGAGAACAACGGGCAATTCTCTGCCTTATTGCCAGCGAGCCTGCGCACGTTGTTTCGCGGTGAGCATCTGTTCCTGCGTTCGCTGGTCAACAACGGCCGGGTGATCATGATCGTAGTTGCCGATCAGGGCGGCGGGCCGTTCGCCGACATCACCGTACAAGCCTTCGGCAAAACCGCGCAGTGCATCGAAAAAGCCCTGCACAGCTTTAGCAGCCGCGGCCAATGAGCCTGCGCTACAATCCTCCCCTTTGTGCTCTGGAGACCTCACATGTCTGACTTCTCTGGCTTGCCGCTTGTCATCGAGCCGAGCGACCTGCTGCCGCGTCTGGAGTCCCCGGAACTGATTCTGGTGGACCTGACCAGCCCTGCCCGGTATGCCGAAGGTCACTTGCCCGGCGCACGTTTTGTCGACCCGAAACGCACCCAGCTCGGCCAGCCACCGGCGCCCGGGCTGATGCCGGCGAAGGCCGATCTGGAAGCGTTGTTTGGTGAGCTCGGCCATCGCAAAGACTCGGTATACGTCGTGTATGACGATGAGGGCGGTGGCTGGGCCGGGCGCTTCATCTGGCTGCTCGATGTCATTGGCCACGACAAGTACCACTATATAGACGGTGGTCTGCCGGCCTGGCTGGCGGACGGTATGCCGATGTCGATTCAGGTGCCGGCCGCCGTCGGTGGCCCGGTCTCGCTGACCCTGCACGATGAACCGACCGCCACCCGCGAATACCTGCAAAGCCGTCTCGGCGCCGCCGATCTGGCGATCTGGGACGCGCGTGGGCCGCTGGAATATTCCGGCGAGAAAGTCCTCGCCGCCAAGGGCGGACACATCCCCGGCGCGGTCAATTTCGAATGGACCGCCGGCATGGACCAGACTCGTCAGTTGCGTATCCGCAGCGACATGCCGCAGATCCTCGAAAACCTCGGGATCACCAAGGACAAGGAAATCATTACCCATTGCCAGACCCATCACCGGTCGGGCTTCACTTATCTGGTGGCCAAAGCCCTCGGTTATCCGCGGGTCAAGGGCTACGCCGGTTCCTGGGGCGAATGGGGCAACCACCCTGATACGCCAGTCGAGATTCAAGGTTTTAAGGACAACTAATGAAAGAGCGTCTGTTTATCCTCAGCCAGTACCTGCTGCCGCATCACCTGCTGTCGCGCCTGGCCGGCTGCATCGCCGAATGCCGCGTGCGCTGGTTCAAGAATGCCTTCACCCAATGGTTCGCCAAGCGTTATCAAGTGGACATGTCGCAAGCACTGGTCGAAGACCTGACCGCTTACGAGCACTTCAACGCATTCTTCACGCGTGCGTTGAAAGACGGCGCGCGTCCACTGGACGAAACTCCGGGCGCGATCCTCAGCCCGGCCGACGGTGCGGTGAGTCAGCTCGGCCCGATCGAGCACGGTCGCGTGTTCCAGGCCAAGGGCCACAGTTTCAGCGTGCTCGAATTGCTCGGCGGTGATGCGGCCAACGCAGCGCCATTCATGGGCGGCGATTTCGCCACGATCTACCTGTCGCCGAAGGACTACCACCGCGTGCACATGCCTCTGGCCGGCACCCTGCGCGAAATGGTCTACATCCCGGGCCGCATTTTCTCGGTGAACCAGACTACTGCCGAAAACGTCCCGGAGCTGTTCGCCCGCAACGAGCGCGTGGCGTGCATTTTCGACACCGAACGCGGGCCGATGGCCGTGGTGCTGGTCGGCGCGATGATTGTCGCTTCGATTGAAACCGTGTGGGCCGGTCTGGTTACTCCGCCGAAGCGCGAGTTGAAAACCTTCCGCTACGACGAAGCCGCACGCGCACCGATTCATCTGGAAAAAGGCGCGGAACTGGGACGCTTCAAGCTCGGTTCGACGGCAATCGTGCTGTTTGGCCCGGATCAGGTGAAGTGGGCTGAAGAACTGGTGGCCGGTTCGCCAGTGCAGATGGGCCAAGGCCTGGCACTGCCAAAAGCGTGACCCTGTTCGCGGAAGCAGCCGAGGCTGCTTCCGCACACCGCGGCATTTGCTGCTATGGTTTGGCTCATGAGCCAGACCAACTTTTCTCCCAAGCTGCGCGCTCCGACTCCCACGCAAACGCGCCTGTCGTTCTGCGACGCCAGCCCGCGTGATCTCAAGCGCTGGATCGCCGGCCTGCCCAAGGCCAACATCGGCGAAACCGCCCGCCTGCTCTATCAAGGCCTCGGCGAACTGAACCTGTTGCTCACCCCCAGCGACAATCGCCTGCAATTGTTGGAGTTGCTGCGGCCCGAGGTGTATTTCGTCTGCCAGCATCTGGAACGGCACTTTCTGCATCAAGCGATCATGCTCGACGAGCGCTCGCGCAAAGTCAGCAACCTGTGTCAGGCGCTGCAAGGTCAGTTGGCAATCGGCTATAAACAGATCGTTCTGCGCATCCTGCCCAAATACAGCAAGGATCGGGCGACGTTGGTCAGTACCGCCTTGCAACGCGCCGCGCATGCCCTCAAGGCGCAACTGGTGCGCGCCACGCAGCTGTACAGTTCACCGCCGGAACACGCGTGGTTCGAATTGCATCAGCTGTATCGCAGCGCTGCGCAATTGCAACTGCAACAACGGCGGCTGCGCGATGATCTGGCCTTTTTGACCAGCGAACTGAGCGTAGAACAGACCTATATCGCCGCACTGCTATTGGGCAGCGCCCGTTGCAATCAATTGCGCCAGAGCCAGATTGTCCGGCTGGCCGAGGTGATCGAGCCGTGGAGCGCCCTGCTCAAACTGCATCCCGGCAGCGCCGACGACGGTTTGTTCGCCATCAGCCCGGAACTCGATGTCGGCCCGCGCTACCGCAAGATGTTTCGCAGCGAACAACAGAGCGGGCTGCTGGGCTTCGATCCGCAACCGCTGGTCAAACAGCTCGAAACGCACCTGCTGCACGAGTCCACCTCGACCCCACTGCCCGTTTCCGCCGGCCTCAGCGTCGACACCCTGCAACATCTGCACGCTACTTGGGGCCAAGCGGCCGAACGCAGCTTTCAACGCATCGCCGGCCAGGGCACGCTGACCGTGTGCGTTGGCATGAGCGCCCTGCACTTCTACCTCGGCGGCGAGCGCACTTTCAGCGAATTGCTCAAACATCCCGGTGCCCGCGCGGCAAACTTCAGCAGCGTCGTGGCCAGCGGCGAAAAGGACAGCTGGAGTCAGGCGTTCGACGCTGCCCCGCAAAGTAACGATGAGCTGTTGCCGTACGAGGAAATCCAGTACGACCAGTTGAGCGAAGAGGAAGGCCCCGGCAACGCGCCGAACTATCCGACTTACGCCTTGCCGGTGATCAACCATAGTCCTGGCGGTTATTGCCTGGCCTGGCCCAGCGAAGTACCGGCGGAGTTGCAGGCCGGGGAAATGCTCGGGATTCAGGACAGCGAGGGCAAAGGCTGGAGCATTGCGGTGATTCGCTGGATCCGCCAGGTGCGCGGCAGCGGCACGCAGATGGGCATTGAACTGGTAGCGCCACACGCGCAGCCGTGCGGCTTGCAACTGGTGCGAACGAAAGATGATCACAGCCAGTATTTGCGCGGTTTGCTGTTGCCGGAAATCAGTGCGATCGATGTGCCGGCCACCGTGCTTGCGCCGCGCCTGCCCTTTCAGGAAGGCAACAAGGTGTTGATCAATACACAGGGCGAAGAACACCGCGCCGGGCTGGATCGGCGGGTGGCGAGTACGCACAGCTTCAACCAGTTCGCCTATCGCTCGCTGGATCCTGCGCAGAATGGCGGGGGTGAGGAGGATTTTGATTCGTTGTGGAATTCGCTTTGAAGCGAAAGATCGCAGCCTTCGGCAGCTCCTACATTTGGAATGCATTTCCCTGTAGGAGCTGCCGAAGGCTGCGATCTTTGTGCTTTGTCAGTTACAACTGCCCGTCACGATCGCGGAAACCCAGCAGATACAACACACCATCCAGCCCCAGCGTTGAGATCGCCTGCTTCGCCGACTGTTTGACCAGCGGTTTGGCGCGGAACGCCACGCCCAGCCCGGCAATCGCCAGCATCGGCAAGTCGTTGGCGCCGTCGCCGACGGCAATGGTCTGCTCCAGACGCAGACCTTCCTTGTGCGCCAGTTCCTTGAGCAAGTCAGCCTTGCGCTGCGCATCGACAATCGGCTCGATCGCCACGCCGGTGCACTTGCCGTCGACCACTTCCAACTCGTTGGCAAACACGTAATCGATGCCAAGCCTGGCCTGCAGTTGCTTGGCGAAATAAGTGAAGCCGCCGGACAGGATGGCGGTTTTGTAGCCGAGCCGCTTGAGTTCGGCGAACAGGGTTTCGGCGCCTTCGGTCAGGCGCAGCGAGGCGCCGATCGAGTCGAGCACGCTGACGTCGAGGCCCTTGAGCAGCGCCAGACGCTCCTTGAAGCTGGCGCGGAAATCCAGTTCGCCGGCCATGGCGCGCTCGGTGATTTCGGACACTCGATCACCCACGCCGGCCGCCTTGGCCAGCTCATCGATGACTTCCGCTTCGATCAGCGTCGAGTCCATGTCGAACACGGCCAGACGTCGGTTGCGACGGAACAGCGAATCTTCCTGAAAGGCGATATCGACGTTCAATTCCTGGGCAACGCTGAGGAATTCGGCGCGCAGCGCCTGCGGATCGGCAGCTTCGCCGCGCACGGAAAACTCGATGCAACCCTTGCCCTTGTCGGCCGGTGTGTCCAGCGGCATGCGCCCCGACAGACGGTCGATATGGTCGATGTTCAGGCCATATTTGGCGGTGATCGCGCTGACCGCCTGCAACTGGCCGGCGGTGACCTTGCGCGTCAGCAGGGTAACGATGTGGCGCTTCTTGCCCTGATTGCCCACCCATTGCTGGTAGTCCTCTTCGGACACCGGGGTGAAGCGCACTTGCTGATCCAGTTCGTAGCCTTTGAACAGGATGTCCTTGAGCACCGATTTGCCTTGCTCGGAATCGGGAATTTCAACCAGGATGCCGAACGACAGGGTGTCGTGGATCACCGCCTGACCGATGTCGAGAATGTTCACACCACCTTGTGCCAGAACACCGGTGATGGCCGCCGTCAGACCCGGACGGTCGACTCCCGTGATGTTAATCAGGACGATTTCGCGCAACGCGCACCCCCGCAACTGGAAAAAAACCGCATTCTACCCACTTTCAGTGACCATCGGGCACCGCGAGCGCTTTGCCGGTCTGGGGCCTGTCGCTATACTGCGCGTCAACTTCACGGACAAAGAGCCGAGCTCAAGTGAACCGGCCCACGCCAGTCAAAACCGATAACTTCTTCCTGCTGATCTTCCGTGCACTGCGCCATCGCCGTGTACCGATTGCATTGCGCATTGCCAGCCACAACGTGATCCTGGTCGCTCTGGCCCTGGTGATCTATGCCGGGGTGATGGGTCTGCAATTCAAGCAGGCCATGCACGAGCAGGCCGATGCGCTGGGCGAAAGCCTGACCACGCAGACCGCCACCTCCGCCACCGAGCTGCTGGTGTCCAACGACATCCTCAGCCTCAACGTGCTGCTCAACAACCTGACCAAGAACAAACTGGTCGCCCACGCGGCGATCTACAGCGTGGACAACCGCATCCTCGCCGAGTCCGGTCAGCGTCCCAAGCACAGCCTGCTGGGCGAAGCCGAGGGCATGTACGAGAGCAAGATCACTTTCCAGGACGTGACGGCCGGGCAACTGCGCATCAGCCTGGACATGGATCAGTTCCAGCAGCCAATGACCATCAGCCTGCAAAGCATGGGCATTCTGAGCGCGATTCTGCTGGCACTGTCGCTGGCTCTGAGCCTGCGCATGGGCCGTTATCTGTCGACGCCGTTGCTGCAATTGCGCGTGTGGCTGCGCCGCATCGACGCGCACACCCCGGGCATCGATCGTCAGGATGAAATCGGCGATCTGGCGCGCCAGCTGCACGCCAGCTACGCCCCGGAGCCCGAGCCTGAACCCGAGCCGGAATTCGCCGAGGAAGAAGACGAGCCGGAATTCGAGGTGCGTAACCTGCGCGATCCGAGCTTCGACGAAAGCCGCCCGCTGGCCGCGAAGAAACCGGCGCCGCGTCACCTGGTCAGCACGGTCGAAGACGATGATGACGATGACGCCTTCGCCGACCTGCGCGACGAATCGCTAAACGGCGCCGTCCAACCGCTCACGCGCAAACCGAGCCCTGACGTGCCACAGCACACCGCCGTACTGGCCGTGCAACTGGGTTCGCAGGAACAATTGCGTCGTTTGCCTCGCGCACGTCTGGAAGAATTGCAGGAACGCTATCGCGACTGCCTCGAGCAGGCTGCTTCGCTGTATCAGGGCGAAATCGAAACCCTCAACGATGGCAGCACGCTGTTGCTGTTCCACACCGAAGATTGCGGCGACGATTACCTGACCAATGCCATCTGCTGCGGCGAACTGCTGCGTGCTCTGGGTCATCAGTTGCAGATCGAGGTCGCAGACAGCGGCATCACCCTGCAATTGCAGCTGGGCCTGACCCTGGGCGATGAGTTGTTCGGTCTGAGTCAGATTGATCTGCTGCTGACGGATTCGGCGCAGGATGCACTGGCCTTGTCGCAACACAGCCGCAATCTGCTGCTGGTTGAGCGCAAGATCAGTGATGACGCGTTGATCCGCCAACGTGCGCGAATCCGGCCGATCGCCAGCCCTGAGGGCGCTTGCTGTGTGGAGCGGTTGATGGAGCCTTATCCGTCGATGCTGGAGCGGCAACTGGCGCGGATGCATGAGCGCCGGGCGTAAGGCTTAGGCCAGATACGCAAAAGCCCGCAGACGAGTGATTGTCTGCGGGCTTTTTTGTGCGCGGCGTTATTGGAATCGTGCGCATCCCTGAAAAGCCCCTCACCTCCAGACATAACAAAGCCCGCACTAGGCGGGCTCTGTTCTGACTCGTTCCAGCCTCAGAAGCGAAACACTTCCATATCCGTACGAATCGGCGAGGCCATTGGAATCTTCGGCTGCTTCTCGGCATCCGCCGCCGGCGCTGCGGGTTTCGGCGCGGCTTTACGCGGTGCCTCGGCCACGGGCGGCTGGTTGGCCAGTGGCTTGAGCGCCACCGACAGCTGCTCGGCCAGACGCTGCAACAGGATCCCCTGCGCCTGCACCTGGGACGCGGTGCTGCCGGCATGCGTTTCCTGCAGGTGAATGATGCGGTTATCACGCACCTTGCCGCGACGATCGATCAAACGCCACTGCGCATCGAGAATCGCCGGTTGTTTCGCTCCGGAATCCAGACGGGTGATGGTCAGCAACACCTGCACATCGGGCGTGAACCCGGCGGTAGCAGGCGCCAGCACCACACGCTGGCTGTCCAGGTGACCGGCGACCTGACGCATCAGCAACTGATCGATATCCGACGAAAGGCTGCCGGCCCAACGACCGTCGGTCGCCGCTTGCAGGCTGCCGTCGGGTTGACGTTGCAGCAGGGTTTCGCGTTGCAGGTAATCGGCTACAACCACCGGCCCCAGCAAAACCGCCATGCCCGCGCTTTGCGCAGGCTGAACCGGACTTCCGCTGTCCAGTTGGTACAGCGACACCGGCTGGTGAACGCTGCAACCCGCCAGGCCAAGAACGCCGGCGAGCAACAAAATAAGGGGGCGTAGAGCAGTCATCATCCCGTCCAGGTGGCCGCCACAAGGCTGACCACAGTGAAAATACTCAATAAATATGAAGAACGCTCGGCCACGCCGGCGCTTGAAAGGCCATATCATCCGTGAATATGCGTTCCGACTCCAGCGCCAAAGCGTCGATCTACGCGTTTAATCGCAGATCGAACGGTCTAGGAAGGCGTTCTCGCCTAATTGAGGTTTTCGACGAGCAGCGCATCGACCCGTTGGAAGCCCCGCGGAAGTTTGTTTCCGCGCCGTCCACGCTCACCTTTGTAGTGCTCGAGGTCGTCGGCTTTCAGTGACAGGGTCCGTTTGCCAGCCTGCAACACCAGGGTGGCGCCTTCCGGCAGAACGGCGATGTCCGTGACATATTCTTCGCGACTGGCCACGCGCTCACCGGAAATGCCAATGATCTTGTTGCCTTTGCCCTTACCTAATTGTGGCAGATCGCTGATTTTGAAGATCAGCAGGCGACCTTCGGTCGTGACCGAGGCCAGCCAGTTCTGCTCACGATCGGCCACAGGACGCGGCGCAATGACCTTGGCGTTGTTCGGCAGGCTCAACAGCGCCTTGCCAGCCTTGTTCTTCGCTTGCAGGTCTTCGCCTTTGACCACGAAGCCATAACCGGCATCGGAGGCAATCACGTACAGCGCATCGTCTTCGGGCATCAGCACGCATTCGAACGAGGCGCCCGGTGGCGGCGTCAGACGGCCGGTCAAGGGTTCGCCCTGACCACGGGCCGACGGCAAGGTATGCGCGGCGACCGAATAGCTGCGGCCAGTGGAGTCGATGAACACGGCAAACTGGTTGGAGCGCCCCGCCGCCGAGGTCTTGAAGCCATCGCCGGCCTTGTACGACAGACCGGTGGCGTCGATGTCATGGCCCTTGGCCGAACGTACCCAGCCTTTTTCCGACAGTACGACGGTGACTTTCTCGTTCGGCAGCAGATCGTGCTCGCTCAACGCCTTGGCTTCGGCGCGCTCGACGATTGGCGAGCGGCGGTCGTCGCCGTAGGTTTCGGCGTCTTTGAGCAGCTCGGTGCGCACTAGTTTCTTCAGCTTCGCTTCGCTGCCCAGCAGGGCTTGCAGCTTGGCCTGTTCCTTGAGCAGTTCGTCCTGCTCGTCACGCAGCTTCATCTCTTCCAGTCGCGCCAACTGGCGCAAACGGGTGTCGAGGATGTAGTCGGCCTGAATCTCGCTGAGGGCGAAACGCTCGATCAGCTTGGCTTTCGGGTGTTCCTCGGTGCGGATGATGTGGATCACCTCATCCAGGTTGAGGTAGGCGATCAGCAAACCGTCCAACAGGTGCAGGCGCCGTTCGACCTTGTCGAGGCGGAATTGCAGGCGGCGACGCACGGTCAGCACGCGGAATTCCAGCCATTCGACCAGCAGCGCACGCAGGTTTTTCAGCTGTGGCTTGCCGTCCAGGCCGATGATGTTGACGTTGACCCGGTAGGTCGACTCCAGCTCGGTGCTGGCGAACAGGTGCTGCATCAGCGCTTCGTGATCGACGCGGCTGTTGACCGGGATGATCACGATGCGGCACGGGTTTTCGTGGTCGGATTCGTCACGCAGATCGGCGATCTGCGGCGCTTTCGACGGTTTGGCCTGCATCAGCGCGGCGATCTGCTCCAGCACCTTGGCGCCGGAGACCTGATGCGGCAGCGCGGTGACGATGATGTCGCCGTCCTCGACGTGGTACACGGCGCGCATACGCACCGAGCCCTTGCCGGTTTCGTACATCTTCAGCAGGTCGGCGCGCGGCGTGATGATTTCCGCTTCGGTCGGATAGTCCGGACCCTGAATGTGTTCGCAGAGCTGTTCGACCGTGGCTTTCGGCTCATCGAGCAGACGCACGCAGGCGGTGGCGACTTCGCGCAGGTTGTGCGGCGGCACATCGGTGGCCATGCCCACGGCGATACCGGTGGTGCCGTTGAGCAGAATGTTTGGCAGGCGCGCCGGCAACACCAGCGGCTCCTGCAGGGTGCCGTCGAAGTTCGGCCCCCAGTCTGCGGTGCCCTGGCCCAGTTCGCTGAGCAGCACTTCGGAATAGCGCGACAGCCGCGCTTCGGTGTAACGCATGGCGGCGAAGGACTTCGGATCGTCTGGCGCACCCCAGTTGCCCTGGCCGTCGACCAGCGTGTAGCGATAGCTGAACGGCTGCGCCATCAGCACCATCGCTTCGTAGCACGCCGAGTCGCCGTGAGGGTGGAATTTACCGAGCACGTCACCGACGGTACGCGCCGATTTCTTGTGCTTGGAATCAGCGTCCAGTCCCAGCTCGCTCATGGCGTAGACGATACGCCGCTGTACCGGCTTCAGGCCGTCGCCGATATGCGGCAAGGCGCGGTCCATGATCACGTACATGGAGTAGTTGAGGTAGGCATTTTCGGTGAAGTCAGCCAGCGAGCGGCGTTCTACGCCGTCTAAGCTGTCTGCAAGGATGTCGCTCATGCGGGCCTCATCGGTTCGTTGTCTGGCGCAGCAGCATGGTGCCGCCGCGCTGGGTAAATTCAAGTTTGTTCAGGGCGCTCATGCCGAGCAGCACCTGATCGCCATGCAGCCCCGGCGCCACCAGTGCGCGGACATCGCGCAGCACGATGTCGCCCATTTGCAGGCGGGCAATCTTCGTTCGATAGCCCTGGCTCAGGCCGTTGGCCGTGCTCAGGGTCACGCCGAAACCTTCTTGCAGCTTCAAACGCTGGGCCAGATCCGCCGGGATCGCCACATCGGTCGCGCCGGTGTCGAGCATGAACTCCACCGGCTCGCCGTTGATCTGGCCGCTGGCGACAAAATGCCCTTGGGCATTGCTCGCCAGTTTCACTTCGATAAAACCTTCGCCCTGCTCCGACGTGACCACGATGTTCGGATTCTGCTGGCGCTGCTCCCACTGACCGAAAAACCGCGTCGCGAGAAACAGCGCCGCGCACCAGGCGAGGATCATCAACACCCGACCGGCACGCTTGCCCGGCGGTTGCTGGCTCATGGCCTGGCACTCCAGCCACCGTCCGGCGCGGCAAAGCGCCAGACCACCGGGCGGACTTCGCCGTCGGCACGCGGGCCAAAATTGTTGTCGACGCCGATCCAAGCACCTTCGGCATCAATGATCAGCGCTTCTTCCAGTCCGTAGTTCTGCGAGTAGCGGCGATTTTCCTGCAACAGTTCGCCGGCATACGACCAGCACTGCTCGACCTTGGCCGTCTGCGCATCGCGACGGCAGATGTCGAAAGCGTTGCGTTCGAGGGTAAACAGCTTGCCGTTGAACAAGGAAATGTCGGAAAAGTCGCGATGAACCGCTTTCGCTTTCGGAAACTGTGGCGGCTGCATCTCCTTGCCGCCCTCACTGAGCAGCACGCAGCGACCGTCACAATCCCACACCGTCTGCTGGCGCTTGATCAGCAGCAAACCGCGCTTTTGCCGTTCGGCGGCCAGCCACATCTGATCACCGGCCGGGTTGATCGCCAGGCCTTCGAAGATCGAATTGAACTTGAGCAGCAGGCCGCTCGCCCGCGCTTCGCGAACCAGCAGCGGCGAGATTTTCAGCCAGTTAGCCGGGCCACTGACCGGCACCTGCAACACCGCCGCATGGGCCTCACTGACGATGTAGCGATTGCCTACGCTGTCGCAACTGATGCCCTCGAAATCCAGATCGCCACCGCGAATGAACGATGCAGCCCAGGTGCGCGAACTCAAACCCCACGGCAAGCCGCTCTCCGGCACGGGCGGCACGTCGATGTGCACGGTTTGCGCCTGCCAGACCGGATCGCGGGTATCGAGCCGATAGATCTGCTCGTCATCGCGATCGGAAACCGTCCACAGCTCATTGCCGCACATGGCCAGACCCGACAGGTTACCGCCGCGCATGCCTTCGACCGGGTGTTCGGAAAGCAGCCGCAATTGTTGCAGCGGCTCGGCCGACACGCTCAGCGCACTCAGCAGCAACGCACCCGCCAAGGCCCAGCCAAACTGCATCAGGCCAGCACCTCGGCGAGGTTGCCTTTGGATTCCAGCCAGGATTTGCGGTCACCGGCGCGTTTCTTCGCCAGCAGCATGTCCATCATTTCCGAGGTTTCGGCGAAGTCTTCGCCCAGCGTCAACTGCACCAGACGCCGAGTGTTCGGGTCCATGGTGGTTTCACGCAGCTGCGGCGGGTTCATTTCGCCCAGACCCTTGAATCGGGTGACCTGCGGCTTGCCGCGTTTCTTCTCGGCGACCAGGCGATCGAGAATGCCGTCGCGCTCGGCTTCGTCGAGGGCATAGTAGATTTCTTTGCCGAGGTCGATGCGGTACAGCGGCGGCATCGCCACGTAGACGTGACCGGCATCCACCAACGGGCGGAAGTGCTGAACGAACAGCGCGCACAGCAAAGTCGCAATGTGCAGACCGTCGGAGTCGGCGTCGGCGAGGATGCAGATCTTGCCGTAGCGCAGCTGGCTCATGTCCGCCGCGCCCGGATCGACGCCGATGGCCACGGCGATGTTGTGCACTTCCTGGCTGGCGAGCACTTCACTGCCGTCGACTTCCCAGGTATTGAGGATCTTGCCGCGCAACGGCAGGATCGCCTGGAATTCCTTGTCCCGCGCCTGTTTGGCCGAACCGCCGGCGGAGTCACCCTCGACCAGGAACAGCTCGGAACGCATCGGGTCCTGCCCGGCGCAGTCAGCCAGTTTGCCGGGCAATGCCGGACCTTGGGTGACGCGTTTGCGCTCGACTTTCTTGCTCGCCTTGAGGCGACGACCGGCGTTATTGATCGCCAGTTCGGCCAGGGCCAGACCAGTTTCCGGGTTGGCATTGAGCCACAGGCTGAAAGCGTCTTTCACCACACCGGAGACAAACGCCGCTGCTTCACGGGAAGACAGACGCTCTTTGGTCTGGCCGGAGAATTGCGGTTCCTGCATTTTCATCGACAGGACGAACGCGATGCGCTCCCAGACGTCTTCCGGCGCCAGCTTCACGCCGCGCGGCAGCAGGCTGCGGAATTCGCAGAATTCGCGCATCGCATCGAGCAGGCCCTGACGCAGACCGTTGACGTGCGTGCCGCCCTGCGCGGTCGGGATCAGGTTGACGTAGCTTTCCTGCACCGCGTCGCCACCTTCCGGCAGCCACAGCAGCGCCCAGTCGACCGCTTCCTTATTACCGGCGAAGGCGCCGCAGAACGGCTCGTTCGGCAGGCGCTCGAACTCGCTGACCGCATCGACCAGATAAGAGCGCAGGCCGTCTTCGTAATGCCACTCGACTTTCTCGCCGGTGCCTTTGTCTTCGAAGCTGACCAGCAGCCCCGGGCACAACACAGCCTTGGCCTTGAGCACGTGCTTGAGGCGGCTGATGGAAAATTTCGGTGAGTCGAAGTATTTCGGGTCCGGCGCGAAGTACACGCTGGTGCCGGTGTTGCGCTTGCCGACGGTGCCGACGATTTCCAGCTCGGAGGCCTTGAAGCCGTCCTTGAAGGTCATCTGGTATTCGTTGCCGTCACGTTTGACCCGCACGCGCACTTCGGTCGACAGCGCGTTGACCACGGAAATACCCACCCCGTGCAGACCGCCGGAGAACTGGTAGTTCTTGTTGGAGAACTTGCCGCCCGCATGCAACTTGGTGAGGATCAGTTCGACGCCGGACACACCCTCTTCCGGGTGAATGTCGACCGGCATGCCACGGCCGTCGTCGCTGACTTCCAGCGAATGGTCGGCGTGCAGGATGACCTGCACCGATTTGGCGTGGCCGGCCAGGGCTTCGTCGACGCTGTTGTCGATGACTTCCTGGGCGAGGTGGTTCGGCCGACTGGTGTCGGTGTACATGCCGGGGCGTTTGCGCACCGGGTCGAGGCCCGAGAGGACTTCGATGGCGTCGGCGTTATAAGAACTAGCGCTGGGAGTGGCCATAAGGTCTCGTCGTCAGTCATTCATGAAAGAGGGGCAAGACTTCACAGCGTGGTGAAATCGATTGCCTGATACATATCGGCAGCCATGCCGGCAAAACTCAGCAACGCCGGCAATTGCCCGGCAAAGCCCTGGAAACTGTGGTCGCCGCCCGCCTGGATGCGCAAGGCACAGGCGCGGTAATACTGTTGGGCGAGGCGATAATCCAGCGTTTCGTCGCCGGTTTGCAACCAGACCTGATAACGCTGCGGATCCTGCGGTGGTGGCACTTCCAGTTCGGCCAGCGCCGTGACGTGGTCGTGGGTCAGTTCCCAGGTTTCATCGGTGTAGAGGTTCTGCTGCGTGCCCAGATAACCATCGAACATCCGGTGCGGGCTGACCGCCGGGTTGACCAGCAGGGCTTTCAGGCCATGGCGCTCGGCCAGGTGAGTCGCATAGTAGCCGCCGAGCGAACTTCCCACCAGCAACGGCCGGCCCAGCTCGGCGATTGCCTGCTCGAGCTGACCGATGGCTTCACGCGGATGGTGATGCAGCGCCGGCACACGCAATTGCTCGCTCAATCCCAGCCGCTCCATGACCGCGACCAGCTGACAGGCCTTCTTCGAGGCCGGCGCGCTGTTGAAACCGTGGATATAGAGGATCGAACCGGACATTTGAGCTCCCTGGCTGTCGGCGAAAGATAGCGGAGTTTACAGGGAGTCTGCATTGGATGGGCCATACAAATGCACCTGTAGGAGCTGCCGAAGGCTGCGATCTTTTGATCTTGTCTTTTAAAGCGAAAATCAACAGATCGCAGCCTTCGGCAGCTCCTACACGGAGGTCTCAGTAACCGTTGGAGCCGTAATCGACTGTGAACTCGAAGTCGGTGACTCTTTCGATACCGGTTTCCAGTTGCCCATCCGGCAACAACCGCAGCCAGCGATACCCCGGCGCCTGCTCGCCCACTTTGAAATCCGCACTCCCCGGCTCGAACTGGATGCACGTCGAAGGCGAAGCCATCAAGCGCACGCCATTGCGTTCGCGATCGATTTGCTGATGCACATGCCCCCACAACACCGCGCGAACCTGCGGGAAGCGATCCAGCACTTCGAAGAACGCTTCCGGGTTGCGCAGGCCGATCGGCTCCATCCATGCGCAGCCGATCGACACCGGATGATGATGCAGGCACACCAGATGATGACGCTCCGGCGCCTCGCTCAGCGCGCGGGCCAGCAGCTGCAACTGATCATCCTGCAGATAGCCCGGCACCGAACCCGGCACCGCCGAATCCAGCATCGTCACCCGCCAATTGCCGATATCGACTACCGATTCGAGCAAGGTGCTCTGCACCGCCGCCTCGGCCATGACCATCGGCTCGTCGTGATTGCCGGGAATCCAGCGCGCGGGCGCACTGATCTGCGCGCTCAGTTGGCGGAATGCCTGATACGACTGCAGCGTGCCGTCCTGGGAAATATCGCCGGTGGCCAGCAGCAGATCGATCTGCGCCTGTTGCGCCAACACCAGGTCGATGACCCTTTGCAGGCTCTCGCGGGTCTTCATGCCCAGCAGCGTGCCGTCCGCCTCGGCGAACAGGTGGCTGTCGGACAACTGCACCAGCAGCGCCGGGTCGGCGCTGGTCAATGTCGATACGCTGGGCAAGGCGCTCTCCCGGGGCTAAGCACGCAATGGATGGGTGCGGCAATTATGCTGGGGGATGACACAAAGGGGAAACCGCCGAAGCGGACGCAGTTCACAACTAGCGAACGACTTCGTACTCGTGCCCCAACGCCAGACAGTGACTCAGCCATTCGCCCAGAAACACATTGAGCTGGGCCTTTTCATCGGGCTGGTGCATGGCGGCGTTCGGATAAGGATAGATGCCGCGAAAGCGTCGTGCATGTTCGGCGCTGACCACTTCGGCCATGCGCGCGTCGTGATAGACCTGCACTTCCAGTTGCGGCACCGGCAACCACGGCAGGCTGTGCTCCTGGCGCACCTGCAAGGTCGTGGTGTACGGGCAGGTCTGCAGCACTTCGAGGGCGAGCACGCCGAGCATCTGCTCGCCCTGGGTCACGGCGATACGCCGCGCCTCGGGTTCGTTGCGCATGTCCGGCAGCAGTCGCATCAGGCGCGCGTAGTTGGCCTCGCAGGCGGCTTGCAGCCCAACGAGGTCAACCCGATAACGATCGCGCAGCTTGTTTACGACCATAGCCCCCTCACTTCGGCGCGGTTCAGCGCCAGCCACTGCAAGGCGATGATGCTCGCCGCGTTGGCAATACGTCCGTCACGCACGGCCTGCAAGGCATCTTCAAAGGCCCAGACCGTTACGCGAATGTCTTCGGCCTCTTCTTCCAGCCCGTGCAGACCGCCGACACCGTCGGTGCTGCAACGCCCCAGATACAAATGCACGAATTCGTTGCTGCCACCCGGCGATGGGAAGTACTTGGTCATCGGCCACAACGCCTTGATGTCCAGCCCAGCTTCCTCCTGCGCCTCGCGGTGAGCAACTTCTTCCGGTTGCTCATCCTTGTCGATCAGACCGGCGACCAGTTCGACCAGCCACGGGTTGTCGGCCTTGCCCATGGCGCCGACACGAAACTGCTCGATCAGCACCACTTCATCGCGCTGCGGATCGTATGGCAGGACGCACACGGCATCGTGGCGCACGAAGATTTCCCGGTTGATCTCGCGGCTCATGCCCCCGGCGAACAGCTCATGGCGCAGGTGCACACGGTCGAGCTTGTAGAAGCCCTCGTAGCATTTTTCGCGCCGCACGATATCCACGGCGGTCGGAATGGCGTTGGCAAAGTCAGTCATGATCATCCTCTTTACTGCATATCCTTTACGAGGTTTCCGCGTACAACCGGCAACCTCGACTTCGCGCCATCCTAACGCGCCCGCACCGTTTGATGCAGCCCCTTTACCGTCAGCGGGATGGACGGTGAAGCTGAAACACACTCTAATCAGCTTAGTGGCGAACTGACTGCTTCGTTGAGAGTCGAAGCGGTAACTTTTTCGCCTTCCCCTGCTTTCGAAAGGACGCCCATGTCGCTTTTCAAAATTGCCTCTGTGGCCGCTATTGCCCTTACCCTGGGCGCTTGTGCCAGCCTGTTCCAGCCCAACTATCGCACGCCGCTGGAAACCACCCGCGACGCCTCGGAACAACTCAAACCCGGCTGTTCCAACCCCGATTGTCCGCTGGTGAACATCGACACCCTGCGCTTCCCGGGTGAGCCGGCGCTGGATGGCATCATCGAAAAACGTTTGCTGCAAATGACCCGCACCGAGAAGAACGCACCGGTCGCGCCAACCCTGGCCGCCTACCGCGAGCAGTTCCTCGCCAGCGCCGGCCCGCGCAACAGCAGCTATCTGCAAGCGAAAGTACGCGAGCAGCATGACGGACTGGTGATCATCGAGCTGTCGAGCTACCTCGACACCGGCGGCGCCCACGGCACGCCGGGTCGCGGTTTCATCAACTATTCGCGCCAGCAGCACAAGGTGCTGAATCTCTCCGACATGTTGCTGCCGGGTCAGGAAGAGGCATTCTGGAAAGCCGCGCAAGTGGCGCACAACAGTTGGCTGATCAGCACCAAGCTCGATCAGGAGGCGGAATTCGTTGCGAACTGGCCGTTCGTGAAAACCCCGCACGTGGCGCTGACCTACGGTGGCGTGATCCTCAAGTACGACGTGACCACCATCGCGCCCTATGCGCTGGGCCACGTCGAACTGAAGATTCCTTACCCGCGCCTGAACGGCATTCTCAAGCCCGAGCTGTTTCCCGGCCGTAACTGAAGGCCCGGCCCAGCACCAGCTGCAGCAACCCTGCCAGCACCAGCGCCGGCAGGGTTGCGCCGACATCCGGATACAGATTCGCCAGCAAATGGTAGGTGCTCACGCCACCCAGCCACGCCAGCAACGCCGGCCAGCGCAATGCGGCTGAGGCGACCTGAGCACTGCGCTTGCGCAGGATGAAGTGATCCACCAGCACCACGCCGAACAGCGGCGCGAACACCGAGCCGATCAACAGCAGGAAATTCTGGTACTGCGCCAACGGCGCCAGCAGTGCGATCAGCGTGCAGATCACGCCGATGGCCAAGGCCAGATGCTCGACTTTCAGACGCAACAGAATCCCGCTCGAGACCGCTGCCGAATGGATATCGGCAAAAGCGTTTTCCGACTCGTCGAGCAGAATCAGCAACAGCGGAATGCCCAGACCGGCACCAGCCAAGGCCAGCAGCAACGCATTGACTTCACCGCTCGGCGCAAACGCCAGGGTGTAGGCCACGCCAAGGCTCATCAGCCAGAAGTTGCCGATGAAGAAACCCACAGCCGTGCCACCGAAAACATTCTTCGCGCGTTTGCCGAAACGCGAGTAGTCGGCAATCAGCGGCAGCCACGACAGCGGCATGGCGATGGCAATGTCGAAGCCCACGGCAAACGGCATCGAACCGTCACCGGCGCGCGCCCACAGCGCAGCAAGGTCGGCTTTGGCGAACAGGTTCCAGGTCAGCCACAGGCACGCCGCGAGCAGCACCCAGATGCCCCACTTGCGCAGAATCTGCCGCACGAACGTCAACGGCCCGCTCACCGCGAGCAAGGTCGCCAGCGCACCGAAGAACAGCGTCCACAGCATCGGATTGGCCCACAGCGAACCTTCGCTGAAGGCGCGGGTGCCGAGCAGGCTGGCGGCATCGCGCATGACGATGATTTCGAACGAGCCCCAGCCGATCAGTTGCAGCAGATTGAGCAGCGCCGGCAGGCTCGCGCCTTTGCTGCCAAGGCTGAGTTTCAGCGCCGCCATCGATGACAGGCCGGTGTCACTGCCGATCACGCCGACAGCGGCCAGCAATAGCACGCCGACGAGCGTGCCGAGGAAGATCGCCAGCAAAGAACCGGACAGGCCCAGGCCCGGCGCGAGCAATGCGCCGGTCTGCAAAACCATCAGGCCGATGCCGAGGGAGAACCACAGGGAAAACAGATCGCGACCGCCGAAGACACGCTTGTCAGCGGGCACGGCGAGGTCGGGAGAATAAGTGCCGGGTTGAATGCTCAAGGGTGTTATCTCAAAGAGGAGCAGGAAAAAGCTGCAAGCTGCAAGCTGCAAGCCGCAAGTTAAAAGCGGTACGCGGACTGCTTCTAATCTTGCAGCTTGTAGCTTGCCGCTTGTGGCTAGACTTTCTTGTACAGCTGACTGCCTTCCTTCTTGAACCGCTCGGCCTGTTCCGCGAGGCCTTTGGCGACGTCCACATCGACCGCATCGATGCGTTGGTTGGCGGCGTATTCACGGACTTCCTGGGTGATCTTCATCGAGCAGAATTTCGGCCCGCACATCGAGCAGAAATGCGCGACCTTGGCCGAGTCCTTCGGCAGGGTTTCGTCGTGATAGGAACGTGCGGTGTCCGGGTCCAGGCCGAGGTTGAACTGGTCTTCCCAGCGGAATTCGAAACGCGCCTTGCTCAAAGCGTTGTCGCGGATCTGCGCGCCCGGGTGCCCCTTGGCCAGGTCCGCTGCGTGCGCGGCGATCTTGTAAGTGATGATCCCGGTTTTCACGTCATCCTTGTTCGGCAGACCCAAGTGCTCCTTCGGCGTCACGTAGCAGAGCATCGCGCAACCGAACCAGCCGATCATCGCCGCGCCGATACCCGAGGTGATGTGGTCGTAGCCCGGAGCGATGTCGGTAGTCAGCGGGCCGAGGGTGTAGAACGGCGCCTCGTCGCAGCATTCGAGCTGCTTGTCCATGTTCTCTTTGATCAACTGCATCGGCACGTGGCCCGGGCCTTCGATCATGCATTGCACGTCGTGCTTCCAGGCAATCTTGGTCAGCTCGCCGAGGGTTTCCAGTTCGCCGAATTGCGCTTCGTCATTGGCGTCGGCAATCGAGCCCGGACGCAGGCCATCACCCAGCGAGAAGCTGACGTCGTAGGCCTTCATGATTTCGCAGATTTCGTCGAAGTGGGTGTAGAGGAAGTTCTCTTCGTGGTGCGCCAGGCACCACTTGGCCATGATCGAACCACCACGGGAGACGATGCCGGTGACGCGTTTGGCGGTCAGCGGCACGTAACGCAGGAGCACGCCGGCGTGAATGGTGAAGTAGTCGACGCCCTGCTCGGCCTGTTCGATCAGGGTGTCGCGGAACAGCTCCCAGGTCAGGTCTTCAGCGACGCCGTTGACCTTCTCCAGCGCCTGATAGATCGGCACGGTACCGATCGGCACCGGCGAGTTGCGGATGATCCACTCGCGGGTTTCGTGAATGTGTTTGCCGGTGGACAGGTCCATCACGGTGTCCGAACCCCAGCGAATGCCCCAGGTCAGCTTCGCCACTTCTTCTTCGATCGAAGAACCCAGGGCGCTGTTGCCGATATTGCCGTTGATCTTCACCAGGAAGTTACGGCCGATGATCATCGGTTCCAGTTCGACGTGGTTGATGTTGGCGGGAATGATCGCGCGGCCACGAGCGATTTCTTCGCGGACGAATTCCGCGGTTATTTCTTGCGGGATGCTTGCGCCGAAGCTGTGACCGGCGTGTTGCTGCTTGAGCAGGCCGGCCGCGCGCGCTTCTTGCAGCTTCATGTTTTCGCGGATGGCGACGTATTCCATCTCGGCAGTGATGATGCCTTTGCGCGCGTAGTGCATCTGGCTGACGTTGGCCCCGACCTTGGCGCGGCGCGGGTTGTTGACGTGGGCAAAGCGCAGTTTGGTCAGTTCGGCATCGGCCAGACGCTGCTGGCCGAAGTTCGAACTCAGGCCCGGCAGGCGCTCGGTATCGCCACGGTCATCGATCCACGCTGAACGCACATCGGCCAGACCTTTGCGCACGTCGATGACCACGTTCGGATCGGTGTACGGGCCGGAGGTGTCGTAGACCGTGACCGGCGCATTGATCTCGCCGCCGAAATCGGTCGGGGTTACATCGAGGCTGATTTCGCGCATCGGCACGCGGATGTCCGGGCGCGAGCCCTGAACGTAGACTTTTTGCGAACGGGTGAACGGCTTGACCGATTGCTCGTCGACCTTGGCCGAGTCACTCAGGTTGATCGCGTTTTTTTCTTTTGTTGTCATCACAGGCTCTCCAGACAGCATCCAGCAGTGGATTGTCGGAGCAGAACCTGAAAGGCACGGACGCACCAGGACCGGTGCTGTGCATTCGTCATGGCGTTCGATTGTCGAACAATATCCCGGACGAAGCACAAGAGGACTCGCCGGGTGACGAGAAATCTTGTTCCCTACGCAGGCGCTAACCTGATCAGGTTCAACGGGATCCGAAATTATTCGATCTCAGCCTCATAGCAAGGCACCCCGACAAGAACCCGGCCAGTCTAGACACAACCACCGAGGAACGCCAACACCGCAGCAAACGCCATGATGAATGGCGTAAATACCCAGGCTGGCCGATTGTTGCCGGAGCAATGCGCAACTACACTCGCTTGGCCTGCTCAGCCTTGACGCTGTGCGGGCTGCGCCTTACCTTTGGCGCCCGGATTACTTCCATAATATTCATGCTAGGGATCGCCTCATGCTGCGCAAACTTTCACTGGCTGTTGCCGTGTCCTGTGCGTCCAACACAATGGCCTGGGCAGCGGAAGCACCCTTGTCGACCAAAACCGATCTGGTCAGCGTCTACCAGGAAGCGGTCGACAATAACGCCGACCTCGCGGCGGCCCGCGCCCAGTATGGCGCGCAGAAAGAAGTGGTGCCGCAGGCCCGCGCCGGTCTGCTGCCGAACCTGTCCGGTGGCGCCGAAGTCGCCGACGTGCGCACCTCGATCGACCAACCCTCGGCCATCGCCAACCGCAGCGCGCATTCCTATCAGGCGACACTGGCGCAGCCGCTGTTCCGCGCCGATCGCTGGTTCCAGTATCAAGCAGCCAAGGACGTCAACGAACAGGCCGCGCTGCAACTGTCGGCGACCGAACAGAACCTGATCCTGCAATCGGCCGAAAGCTACTTCAACGTGCTGCGCAGCCAGGACAACCTGGCCTCGACCAAGGCTGAAGAAGCGGCGTTCAAACGTCAGCTCGACCAGTCCAACGAGCGTTTCGATGTCGGCCTCTCGGACAAGACCGACGTGCTGCAATCGCAAGCCAGTTACGACACCGCGCGAGCCAACCGTATCGTCGCCCAGCGTCAGGTCGATGATGCGTTCCAGGCGTTGATCACCCTGACCAACCGTCAGTACAACTCGATCCAGGGCATCGTTCATACGCTGCCGATCCTGCCGCCGGCGCCCAACGATGCGAAATCCTGGGTCGACACGGCGGCGCGGCAGAACCTCAATCTGCTCGCCAGCAACTACGCGGTCAGCTCCGCCGAGCAGACGCTCAAGCAGCGCAAGGCCGGCCACTTGCCGACCCTCGACGCCGTGGCGAAATACGAGAAAGGCGACAACGACGCCCTCGGCTTCGCCAACCCCAACTCGTTCGGCGCGCCTTATGGCGGCAACGTCGAGCAGAGCACCCTGGGCCTGCAACTGAACATCCCGATCTACAGCGGCGGGCTGACCAGTTCGCAAGTGCGTCAGTCCTATGCGCAACTGGATCAGAGCGAACAGCAGCGCGAATCGCTGCGCCGGCAAGTGGTGGAAAACACCCGCAATCTGCACCGCGCGGTGAACACCGACGTCGAGCAGGTGCAGGCGCGCCGCCAGTCGATCATCTCCAACCAGAGCGCGGTGGAAGCCACGGAAATCGGTTATCAGGTCGGCACACGGAACATCGTCGACGTGCTCGACGCGCAGCGCCAGCTGTACACCTCGGTGCGCAACTACAACAACACCCGCTACGACTACATCCTCGACAACCTGCGCCTGAAGCAGGCCGCGGGGACGCTGAACCCGGGTGACCTGGAAGACCTGCGGCGTTATCTGAAAGCCGACTACAACCCGGACAAGGATTTCCTGCCGCCGGATCTGGCGTCGGCGGCCGAGGCGCAGCTCAAGGCCCGGCCTTAAACAATCTGGATGAATCCCCTGTGGTGAGGGGATTTATCCCCGATCGGCCGCGCAGCAGTCGTAAATCCTGCTTGCCAGATCTGACTGAATCACCGCGCTGAATGGTTTTGGGGCTGCTTCGCAACCCAGCGGGGATGAATCCCCTCACCACAGCATGGCCCGGCCATAAACAATCTGGAATGAATCCCCTGTGGTGAGGGGATTTATCCCCGTCCGGCTGCGCAGCAGTCGTGAATCCTGCTGGCCAGATCGGACTGAATCACC